>NZ_JBNCNR010000011.1:0-145500 GCF_049847065.1 Gordonia sp. DT219
GTGGAGACCCGCCCGGCCGAACGCCATGCGCGGGCGACGAGGTCGGCGTCGTCGGCGGTGATGAGGTTGCCCATCACGCGCACCACCACCGACATCAGCCGCGCCGACCGAATGCCCGGGCGGCCGAGCGCGGGCACGGTCTGGGGCATGGTGAGCAGCCCGGCGAGGCGTCGGGCGGCGGAGAAGGCGAGCCCGTAGTGCTCGGCGAGCAGGCCGGGCCAGGCGTCGGTGTGGTCGTCGGCGCCGAGTCGCTCGACGGCCAGGCGCGCGGTCTCCAGCGCGTAGTCGATGCCCTCGCCGTTGAGCGGATTCACACACGCCGCGGCGTCGCCGATGAGCATCCAGTTGCGGCCGGCGACATTGCTGACGGCACCGCCCATCGGCAGCAGCGCCGATGCGATGCGCACGGGCGGTCCGCTGATCTGCCACTCGTCGGCGACCATGCGCGCGTAGTGCTCGAGAATCGGGCGAAGTGCCATGTGCGCCGGACGTTTTGATGTCGCGAGCGCGCCGACGCCGACGTTGAGCAGGCCGTCGCCTGCGGCGCGGTCAAGGCCGGCGAGCGGGCCGGAATCGACTGTGCCGAGCGGGAACACCCACCCGTAGCCCGGCAGCAATTCGCCGTCGGGGCGGCGCAGTTCGAGATGGGAGCCCATCAGGCGGGCGTCGGCGCGCGCCGACGGCACGTAGGCGCGGGCGGCGACTCCGTATGCGGTGTCGCGGTGCCACTTTCGGCCGAGAACCTTGCCCAGCCCGGACCGCACGCCGTCGGCGACGATGACCTGGCCGACGCGGATCGGGCGCACGCCGTGGCCGTCGTCGAGGAGAACCGAACCGATTGCCGCGCCATCCATTTCGACGTCGACGGCCTTGACGCCGCCCAGCATCTGTGCGCCGCGTTCGACGGCGAGGCGCCGGATGGCGTCGTCGAGTTCGAGGCGCGCGACCGCGCTGCCGTAGGCCGGGAAACGCCCGGACGGCCACGGCACGTACACCGACCGTCCCCAGCCGTTGAGGTCGAGGCCGTCGAGGCGGGGCCGCCCGTCGAGCAGGTGGCCGAGGCCGAGTCGGTCGAGCTCGGCGACGGCGCGCGGGGTCAGCCCGTCGCCGCACGTCTTGTCGCGCGGAAACACCGCCGCGTCGGCGAGAACCGCCTGACGGCCGGCCGATGCGGCGTAGGCAGCGGCCGCCGACCCGCCCGGGCCCGCGCCGACCACCAACACGTCGGTGGACTCGGGGATCTCGCCGCGGGGCTGGTCGCTGCTCACCCGACCAGTATGTCGGCGACGCGTACGGCGATGCTGTCCGGGCAGTGCGGTGCCCAGACGCTAGGCTGCACAGAAGCAGTGTCGTGTCGTGGCGCCTCCGGCGGCGCGGGATGACCTTGACCCTTCTCGAAACGGAGCGGCCAAACACGTGAAGTCGATTTTCGCCGGCGTAGACCTCGGCACCGATGAGTTCGCAGAAACCGTCCGATCATCGTTGGCGCGGGTCGAAGATCTCCTCCTCACCGAGCTGATCTCCGGCGACGATGTGATGACCGAGGCCGCCAGCCACCTCGCGCGGGCCGGCGGCAAGCGGTTCCGGCCGATGTTCGCCATCCTGGCCGCACAGTTCGGTGAGAATCCCGGCGCCGACGAGGTGATCACGTCGGCGACCGTCGTCGAGATGATCCATCTGGCGACGCTCTATCACGACGACGTGATGGACGAGGCGCCGATGCGCCGGGGTGCGCAGAGCGCCAACGCCCGCTGGTCCAACAGCATCGCGATTCTCTCCGGCGACTTCCTGTTCGCGCGGGCGTCGCGACTGGTGTCGACACTGGGCCCCGACGCGGTGCGCATCATCGCCGAGACGTTCGCCGAGCTCGTCACCGGGCAGATGCGCGAGACGGTCGGGGCGGCCGCCGGCGTCGACCCGATCGATCACTACCTGAAGGTGGTGTGGGAGAAGACGGGGTCGCTGATCGCGGCTGCGGGACGCTTCGGGGCGATGGCCGCCGGGGCGTCGGCAACCGACACCGACCGGCTCTCCCGGATCGGCGACATCGTCGGCACCGCATTCCAGGTGTCCGACGACATCATCGACATCAGCTCTGTCACAGGCGATTCCGGTAAGACGCCCGGTACCGACCTGCGTGAGGGTGTGCACACGTTGCCGGTGCTGTACGCGCTGGCCGAGGAGGACGCGTCGTCGGATCGACTGGGAGCGCTCCTGCTCACCGAGGGCGGAAAGGCGCGTCCGCTCACCGACGACGCCGAGGTCGCCGAAGCGCTGGATCTGCTCAACGCGTCCGGGGGCATGGCGCAGGCGAAGGACAAGCTGACCGAGTTCGCCGAGCAGGCGCGCGCCGAGCTCGCGCAGCTGCCGACCGGCCCGGCGCACGGAGCGCTGCGCTCGCTGGTCGGCTACACCGTCGACCGGACGGGTTAGCGCGGGCACGTCCGGACCGGCCGGAAACCGAACCGGCCGCCCGATCGTTTCCGGGTCGACAGGGGCATCGTCGCCTGGCAATCTGCCAGGACCGGACGTGATGTCGTGAGGTCGATCGAGGAACTGATGCATTTCAACGGACTGAAGACCGCGGCCCTGCTGGGCGTGATGTCGGCGATCATCGTCGGCATCGGCGCGGCGTTCCGCAACCCCGTCATCCTGTGGGGTTCGGTGATCGTCGCGATCGCGGTCAACGCATACGTGTACTTCAACAGTGCCAAGATGTCGCTGAAGGCGATGCACGCCCAGCCGGTGACCGAGGTGGAGGCGCCGGTGCTCTACCGCATCGTCCGCGAGCTGGCGACGCAGGCCCGTCAGCCCATGCCTGCGCTCTACATCAGTCCGACCGAATCGCCGAATGCCTTTGCCACCGGCCGCAACCCGAAGAACGCGGCGGTCTGCTGTACCGCCGGAATCCTGCAGCTGCTCGATGAGCGCGAGCTGCGGGCGGTGCTCGGTCACGAACTGTCGCACGTGTACAACCGCGACATCCTGATCAGCTCGATCGCCGGCGCGATGGCCGCGATCATCAGCGGGCTGGCGAACTTCGCGCTCTTCTTCGGCGGCAACCGCAACAACTCGAATCCACTGTTGATGCTGGTCGTCGCCTTCGTCGCGCCGATCGCGTCGACGGTGATCAAGCTGGCCGTCTCACGCTCACGCGAATATCAGGCCGACGCCTCGGGGGCCGAACTCACCGGCGATCCGCTGGCCCTGGCGTCGGCGCTGGCCAAGATCTCCGGTGGTATCCAGGCCGCGCCACTACCCCCGCAACCCGACATCGCCGCACAGAGTCACGCGATGATCGAGAATCCGTTCCGCGCCACCGACCGGATGGCCAAACTGTTTTCGACGCACCCGCCGACGCCCGAACGCATCGCCCGACTGCAGGAGATGGCCCGCCGCGGGACCGGGCAGTGACGTTCCCGCTCAGCTATTTACTTCCCGCTCAGCGAGATCGCTGAGCGGGAAGCAGATGAGTGAGCGGGAACGCCGCGCGGGTGCCTACCGGTAGTTGACGAACTGCAGCGCGATCCCGAAGTCCTCGCCCTTGAGCAGGGCGATGACGGCCTGCAGGTCGTCGCGCTTCTTGCTGGAGACCCGCAGTTCCTCGCCCTGGATCTGCGCCTTGACGCCCTTGGGGCCCTCGTCGCGGATCTTCTTGGAGATCTTCTTGGCGTGCTCGGAGTCGATGCCCTGCACGATCTTGCCGGTGATCTTGAACTGCTTGCCCGACGCCGCGGGCTCGTCGGCGTCGAACGCCTTGAGGGAGATGTCGCGGCGGATCAGCTTCTCCTTGAACACCTCGAGGCCGGCCTCGGCGCGTTCCTGTGCGTCGGAGGTGATGACGATCGCCTCCTCGCCGGACCACTCGATGCCCGTGCCGGTACCCCGGAAGTCGTAGCGCTGCGAGAGTTCCTTGGCGGCCTGGTTGAGGGCGTTGTCGACCTCTTGACGGTCGACCTTGCTCACGACATCGAACGATGAATCAGCCATGGGGTACAGGGTAGAGGGCGCGTGTGACCGAGTGGCGGGCGCTGTCGGTGGGGCGGGGAAGGGCGAATCGCTGACCTGCCGGTTTGCGTTGACCAGCGGTAGTCGTTGTATTCTTCACGGCGTTGTTCACGCGGACGGAGACGGCCTGCGGGAGCGGCACGGCAGGTTGCCCGAGCGGCCAAAGGGAGCGGACTGTAAATCCGTCGCGCAAGCTACATAGGTTCGAATCCTATACCTGCCACAACGAGGAGCTCGTCGTTGCGACGCGCCTTCAGGTCGTCGGTAACAGGCGATTTGGCGCGCCGTCGAATCGGTGTGTAACCTCGTTAAGGCTCTCGAGCGGTCCGCATCAGCACGATGCGGCGGCCCGGGTACGCCCCCTTAGCTCAGTCGGTAGAGCGTTTCCATGGTAAGGAAAAGGTCGACGGTTCGATTCCGTCAGGGGGCTCGGAACGACTGGATCGCCCTCGCGGGTGTTCAGGCCGTCAAGGCGGTGTAGCTCAGCTGGTTAGAGCGCACGACTCATAATCGTGAGGTCGAGGGATCGAGTCCCTCCACCGCTACACAACTGCAGCGCCCGCGGCGGCCCGGGGACACGGGACGCGAGCGCCGACAAATGCACCACCCGTGAAAGAAGGACTACAGTGGCTTCCTCAACCGATGTGCGGCCCAAGATCACCTTGGCCTGCGAGGTGTGCAAGCACCGCAACTACATCACCAAGAAGAACCGTCGCAACGATCCCGACCGCCTCGAGATCAAGAAGTTCTGCCCGAACTGCGGCAAGCATCAGGCACACAAGGAGTCACGCTGACGACATGTCAGCGTTTCCCGACATGAAACATCCTGCGGACCGCCTCGGTGAGGCGGTCCGCAGTCGTATTCGGGGCGTGTGTGTGAAGCGCCTCGCACAACGTGAACAAAGTCGTGGATCCCACTTGATTTCCGCCCATCGGGACCTGGCCAGGTAAGGAGCGAAGCGAATGCCCGCACAGATCAATGACGTCGAGATCAACGGCCGGGCGCCGGCGCGCTCGGCCGATGCGAAGCTCAGCCCGGAGGAGATCGCCGAGCACTCCAAGTCCCTCGTCGGCTTCGGCTACACCGTCGACGACTACTACGAGATCGGCCGCGAAGAGATCCGCAAGCACGCCCTGGCCGTGCAGGATCCGCATCCGACGCATTGGGACGAGGCCGAGGCACGCACATTCGGTCACGACACCCTCATCGCGGCGCCCACCTACGTATCGGTGCTCGGGATCGCCGCTCAGCGCAAGCTCTTCACCGACGTCGTCACCGGCTACGACCTGTGGCAGATCATGCAAACCGATCAGCGGCTGATCTACCACCAGCCGATGAAGGTCGGCGACCAGCTGGTCTGCGATGTGTCGCTGGAATCGTTCCGGCATGTCACCAGCCCGGAGATGATCGACTTGATGGTGACCAAGAACATCATCTGGAATCAGCACGACGAGCCGGTCATGACGACCTACACCTCGCTGGCCGCGCGTCCGGGGATGGAGATCGATCCGTCGCAGGCGCAGTCGCTGGACCACGTGATGATGAAGACCGATCGGGTCGGCGCCGTCGCGCGCACCGTCGAGGCCGATCCCGGTCGGTACGAGCTACCCGACCCGGTGCAGCGTTCCGGCGCATTCGGCGCCGTCGACTTCGACACGTTGACCGTGGGTCAGGAACTGCCCGCCAAGCGGTTTTTGCTGACGCGGGGCAATCTGACCAACTACGCCGGCGTCGCCGGTGATCCCAACCCGATCCACTTCTCCGATCACCTGGTGAAGGCGTCGGGCATGGAAGATGTTGTCGCTCATGGCATGCAGACCATGGGCTTGGGGGCGACCTACATCTCCGAGCACATCGGGGATCCGGCCGCGTTCTGCGAGTACAACGTCCGCTTCACCAGCCCGGTCTACGTGCCCGCCGACGACAGCGCGGCCGTCGACTACACCGGCAAGATCAAGTCGCTCGATCCGCAGACCCGCCGCGGCACCATCGCGATCGTCGCCAAGCAGGGCGACCGCAAGATCTTCGGGCGCGCGCAGGCGGTCATCCAGTTCAACTGACGGGGCGGCCTCGAACTCGGCTCCCCGAACGTGGCCGCGCTCAGGTGGGTCCCGTCGAGGCGTAGAGACCGATCAGCGGCACGGCTGCGGTGTCGACGATGTCGGCGATCGATTCGAGCGTGAGAGTGCCCGCCATGAGGAATCGGTAGCGGGCCAGGTCGAACGGCATGGTGACGACGGTGGCCGGGATGTCGCCGTCGCCGATCTCGCCGCGGTCACGTGCTCGCGCGATGATCGTGCCGCCCAACTCCTCGGCCTTGGCCTGCAGGACTCGCAGCGCGCCGGAATCGGGGTCGGCTGCCGCCCCCGCGAGGATTCCGAGCGCGACTTCGCGGCCGGGATCGTTCAATCGCTCGAGCACGTCACCGATCGTGGAGCGGAGATCACCGGCCAGGGTGCCGGTGTCGTCGGCCCGGATGAGCCCGAACCGGGTGTTCGCCATGGCGGCGACCACCATCTCCAACTTGGAGTCCCAGCGCCGATACAGCACGGCCTTGCTCGTGCCCGCCCGAGCCGCGACCGCTTCGAATGTGAGACCGGCGAAGCCGGAGTCATGAAGCTCGGCGACAACGGCTTCGTGGATCGCCGAATCGAGTTCGGCGCCACGGCGTCGGGTCGTCGCCACCGGTACCTCTTTCGCTGCACGAATGGGCAGATAAGAAACGTTGCGTTTCCTCTCCGGAGGAGACTAGCATCGCACTCGATAAGAAACGTCGAGTATCTTAAAGGGGCCGTTTTGTGAAGAAGTCGGAAGAAGGCAAGGCGCTCGCCCTGGTGTTCGGCCTGACCGCGGTCGTGTCGATCCTGTTGCTGGCCTTCGCGTTGCCGGGTGTGCACGCCAAGCCGAACGACGTGCCGCTGGCGGTGGTCGGCTCGCCTGCGGCGACCGCGCACATCGCCGACGGCCTCGAGGCCCGGCAGCCCGGCGCATTCGACGTCATGACGGTCGCCGACGAGGCGCAGGCCCGGCAGCAGATCCTCGATCGCGAGATCGAGGGCGCCCTGGTGGTGGCCCCGGATTCGGTGGAGGTCCTGGTGGCCACGGCCGGGAGTCCGACGGTGGCCACCCTGATCGAGGGAGTCGGGCAGGGGGTGGCCGCGCAACTCGGAAAGCCGCTGCACGTCAACGACGTGCGCGGATTCGGGACCGGCGACCCGAAGGGTGTGGGCCTGGCCGCGGGGGCGCTTCCGCTGGCATTGGGCGGCTGGATCGGTGGCGTGGCCCTGATGATGCTGATCCGTCGGCCACGTACTCTCGTCATCTCGGCACTTGCGTTCGCGGCGGTCGCGAGCATCACGCTGAACATCCTGCTGCGGTACGTGCTCGGCACCTTCGACACGAACTTCTGGTACCTGGTGCTCGCCGGTGTGCTGGGTATCGCCGCCACCGCGTTCACCGTGATCGGCCTGCGCAGCCTGCTGGGCGGAGCGGGATTGGCGGTGGCCGCGATCCTTCTCGTGGTGTTGGGCAACCCGCTGTCGGGGCTGAGCAGCTCACCCGACCTGCTGCCGCGGCCCTGGGGCACGATCGGGCAGCTGCTGCCTCCGGGCGCCACCGGTAGCCTCCTGCGCAACGTCGGATTCTTCAGCGGCCACCACATCCTGCACCCGGTCATCGTGCTGTCGGTGTGGCTGATCATCGGGCTGATGCTGTACACCGTCGCGGTGTTGCGCAAGACCGATGTGAGTGCCGACGATGAGCTGATCGACGAGGTGATCGGGGTCGCGGAGCCCGGCCGGGACGAGCCGCTCGAACAGGCCCGGCACCATCATGGCCGGCACGAGGCCGCCGGTGCCCGGTCATCCGGTCTGCCGCACTCGCCATGAGAATCTCCGCGTGCGAGCTCGACGAGCGGCGGCAGATCAACGCCCGACCGGGCTGCTCCGAGGCCGTTTTGGGTTCGGTCGGGCCCATGTTCTACACTGAAGTGTCTCGATTGACTTTGACTTGCGCGCTACCCATAGGGTGGCGCGTTGGTTTTGTCGGAGGAACTGCGATGGCCACGGTCGGCGCGGCAGTCCGTAGGGTGGATCGAGATGGTGGCCGGCACAGTCCCGTGAAATGTCCGCAGGACGCCGACGGCCACAAAGGGGCGTAGCTCAACTGGCAGAGCAGCGGTCTCCAAAACCGCAGGTTGCAGGTTCAAGTCCTGTCGCCCCTGCCCTGATGAGGGCATACGTAGACGAGAGGACCTCGAAGTTGAGCAAGCGAGATCGAGCCGCCCGCGCCAAAGACGCTGCGGAGGACGCCGCGTCGGCGGTCGATGAGCTCGATGTCTCCGATGCCCCCGACGGGTCGGACATGGGCGCCGACGGGTCGGACAAGGGCGCTGACGGGTCCAACAAGGGCGCTGACGGGTCGGGCGACACGTCCACCAAGGCGGCCGCGGACAACGAGCTCCGTCCGTCCGGCAAGCGGTCGGGTCGCGCTCGCCGGTCGGCGTCTGCCCCAGGCACCTCCGACGACGACACGGCTTCCGAAGGTGGAACCGCGGTCGCCGTCAAGGAACGCAAGAAGAAGAAGACGTCTTCTGCGGAGAGCCGGAATCCGTTCGTGCGGATCTGGGTTTTCCTGCAGCAGGTCGTCGCCGAGCTGAAGAAGGTCATCTGGCCGACCCAGCGCGAGATGATCACCTACACGGTTGCCGTGCTGGTGTTCGTCGTCGTCGTGACCGCCTTCGTGTTCGGTATCGACCTCGGCTTTGCCAAGGGTGTCCTCTGGCTGTTCGGTTAGCGGTTCACTGCGAGTGAGCCGAACGACCGGCCAGTCGGGCGACCGAATGGTCGCCGGGCGTGATCGGAACGGTCGACGGCGCGACCGGGCCGGCGCGGTCGAGTAGAGAACTCGGCCGGGCGGTCGACGTGAAGACCCGACCGGAACTGTGAGAAAGAGGAGCGTGGGCTGCAGTGAGCACCCCGGACAACACCGAAGCGGCTGAGTTCGACACCGTCGACGAGGCCGTCAATGACGCTGCCGTCGAGGCGGGCGTCGACGAGACCGACGAACCCGGCGTCGAGGCCCAGGCCGAGGCTGCCGAGGACGAGGCGGCTGCCATCGACGGTGGCGAGGCTGCGGTCGATGCCGACGAGGAAGCGGCGCATGAGCAAGCGGCCGACGTTCCCGCCGAGCCCGAGGAGACCGACCCCGTCGAGGAGCTGCGCAAGCAACTGCGCCGTGCCCCGGGCGAGTGGTATGTCATCCACAGCTACGCCGGCTACGAGAACAAGGTGAAGGCCAACCTCGAGACGCGCGTGCAGAACCTCGACGTCGGCGATTACATCTTCCAGGTCGAGGTGCCGACCGAAGAGGTCACCGAGATCAAGAACGGCCAGCAGAAGAAGGTCAACCGCAAGGTGCTGCCCGGCTACATCCTGGTGCGCATGGATCTCAACGACGAGTCGTGGGGCGCGGTGCGCAACACCCCGGGCGTCACCGGCTTCGTCGGGATGACGTCCAAGCCGTCGCCGCTGTCGCTCAACGAGGTGCTGCAGTTCCTGATGCCGCGCACCGAGGCCAAGAAGCCGTCCAAGGCGTCCTCGGCCGGCGAGAGCGTCGAGGCGGCGGCCGCCGCGGTCTCCTCGGCCATCGACGTCGACTTCGAGGTCGGCGAGTCGGTCACCGTCATGGACGGCCCGTTCGCCACCCTGCCTGCGTCGATCTCGGAGATCAACGCCGAGCAGCGCAAGGTCAAGGTGCTCGTGTCGATCTTCGGTCGTGAGACGCCCGTCGAACTCGGCTTCAATCAGGTCGAGAAGATCTAGCCACACCGGGGCTCCGACCCCGTGGACCCCTGAACACGGCGGTCCGACACACAGATTTCCACGCCTCCAGCGGACGTGGATCAACAAGAAAACAAACAAGGAACTCAAGAGATGCCTCCCAAGAAGAAGAAGCTCGCCGGGATCATCAAGCTCCAGATCCAGGCAGGCCAGGCCAACCCGGCTCCGCCCGTGGGTCCCGCGCTTGGTCAGCACGGCGTGAACATCATGGAATTCTGCAAGGCGTACAACGCCGCGACCGAGTCGCAGCGTGGCAACGTCATCCCGGTCGAGATCTTCGTATACGAAGATCGGTCCTTCAACTTCAAGTTGAAGACCCCGCCGGCGGCGAAGCTGCTGCTCAAGGCTGCCGGTCTGCAGAAGGGCTCCGGCGAGCCCCATACGAACAAGGTCGGCAAGGTCTCGATGGATCAGGTCCGCGAGATCGCCAAGACCAAGCAGGAAGACCTGAACGCCAACGACATCGACCAGGCCGCGAAGATCATCGCAGGCACTGCGCGGTCGATGGGCATCACGGTCGAGGGCTGAAGCCAAATCATCCACGTGGGAGGACCGGCTCGGTCCGTACCACCAACCCGCAGATCTGGGTCACAGTGACCGGCGGAGAAAGAACAGAGCAATGAGCAAGCAGAGCAAGGCCTACGCGGCCGCGGCCGAGAAGGTCGACAAGTCCAAGCTCTACAGCCCGCTGGAGGCTGCCGAGCTGGCGAAGGAAACGTCGTCGAAGAACACCGACGCGACCGTCGAGGTGGCGATCCGGCTGGGCGTCGACCCCCGTAAGGCGGACCAGATGGTTCGAGGCACCGTCAACCTGCCGCACGGGACCGGTAAGACCGCCCGCGTGATCGTGTTCGCGACCGGCGACAAGGCTGCCGAGGCCGTCGCCGCCGGCGCCGACGAGGTCGGCGCCGAGGATCTGATCGAGCGGATTCAGGGCGGCTGGCTGGACTTCGACGCGGCCATCGCCACCCCGGACCAGATGGCCAAGGTGGGCCGGATCGCCCGTGTCCTCGGCCCGCGCGGTCTGATGCCGAACCCCAAGACCGGCACCGTCACCCCGGATGTGACCAAGGCTGTCAACGACATCAAGGGCGGCAAGATCACCTTCCGCGTCGACAAGGCCGCGAACCTGCATTTCGTCATCGGCAAGGCATCCTTCGACGCCACCAAGCTGGCCGAGAACTATGGTGCCGCCTACGACGAGATCATGCGCGCCAAGCCGTCGGCCGCCAAGGGCCGCTACGTCAAGAAGGTCACCGTCTCGACCACCACGGGTCCGGGTATCCCCGTCGACCCGCAGGTCACCCGCAACTTCGCGGAGGCCGTGCAGGCCTGAGACGCGGCGACTCAGTTGACATACCGAATCCCCGATCACCTCGACGTGGTCGGGGATTCGGCGTATCGGCGGCCGTCCCCAGAACGTGCACTGCTAGTGATGCCCGGGGCGGACCGGGCTGCCGAGGACCAGGCCCGCTCGGTAGAGATGACCTTCGACGGTCCGGGTGGACAGTGAAAGTTGTTGGGCGATCTCCTGATTGGACAGTCCGCGGCGTGCGAGGGTGACGATCTCCCGCTGTCGTGGGGAGAACGGCACGGTGTCGAGGGCTGCTGCGGTCGCCGGGGTGTGAAGCCCGCAGGCGTCGGCTCGGGCCGTCATCTGCTCGACGGCCGAGAGTCGCTTGCCGGTGTGGCCGGAGTTGCGGAACACGATCGCGGCGTGGGCGAGCGCGTCGACCGCGTGATCGGCCATCCCCAGACCGAGGTACTCGCGCGCCACGGCGTGCAGCAGCTCACCGTCGTGGGTGGCCAGGGCTCGGACGTGCGTGGCGGCGCTGCGTGCGCGAGGTACCTCGGTGAGCAGTTCGGACAGTTCGCCCAGCCGGTCGAGTCCCGTGGTGTCGCCCCAGCGGACGGCGGTGTGCAGGGCCAGTAATTCGTTGACCCGCCGGCCCCGCTCGCGCGCGCACTCGGCGGCACGGTGCGCCGCGTCGATGGCGGTGGACAGCGATCCGCCGATCGCCGAAGACCAGGCGTGCAGCAACGAGATCCGGGTGCGGGCATAGCCGAGCGCCCCGGTCGGCGGGTTCGGCAGGTCGGCGAGCAGGGTGGTGAGGGTTTCGGCGTCGCCGGCCAGTGCGGCTGCCTGGGCGCGTTCGACCTCGAATGGCCGGCGCATGAACTGGGCCGCCTGCGCCGACCGCATCTCGTCGAGGGTGGCATCGAGGGTGGCGGCCGCGTCCGCGGCGTCGCCGTGGGCCACCGCCGCCAGACCCCGGACTCCCCAGGCCCAGAACACCGCGATGCCACCGACGTCCTCGGTCACCGTCATCAACTCGGCGGTCAGTCCGTCGATGGTGTCGAGATCGCCGCACAGTGCACAGAAGAATGCGTGCATGTAGCTCAGCTCGGCACGGTGATACGCGGCGGCGGGGAAGGTGTCGGCGATCTGGTAGCCGGACTTCGCCACCTCGTTCATGTCGGTCACCCGGCCGGTGTCGGCGAGTGCGGCGATGGCGCCCCAGATGCCGAAGATCGTGGGCAAGGGTTTCGACGGGTCCGCCGGTTCGCGGTGGTCGGCGAGTGCCAGCGCCTCTGCGGGATACCCGGCGGTGGCCGCGATGAGACCGCTCCACAGTTGCCGGACCGGCAGACTCACGCCGGACGCGTCGATCACCTCACGGGCCCCGTCCGCGTCGTCCAGACACCAGAACTGGGTGGCCGCCCGGATGAAGCCGATGGTGTCGCGGACGTCCTGGTCGATCTCGTGGTCGACGTCGGCGAGGGTGGTCGACAACAACGTTTCTGCCTCGGTGCCCAGGCCGGACAGCGAGAGGGTATACGCGTGCAGGATGAGTGCGGGCAGGCCGCAGGAGCCCTCGACGGCGGCCGCACTGAGATCCCGTGCGAGTGGGAGGTGGAGCAGATGAAGTGCTGCCTCGGCGCCGTCGAGGAGGAGTGGGGCGCGCTGCGGGAGGGATCGGGTGGCGTCGAGTGCGAGCAGCCCACGTTGCACCCGTGACTGCGCGTCGACGGCGGGATCGGCTGCGAGGCGCTGAATGAGGTTGGTGCGCAACCGGTTCAGCCGAACTCGGCTGACCGTGGCCATCCGCGCCTCCCCATACAGCGGGTGGGTGAGAGTCACGTGCGCGGTGTCGACGGCCCCGCGACCGTAGGCGTCGATGGACTCGATGGCGATGAAGCCGGCGGTCTCGGCGGCCTCCACGTCGGTCGGTGCGCACAGGTCCGACAGCACGCCGAGTTCGAGGGGTTCGGCGAGCGCCACCAGATTCACCACGTCGGCGACCCCGTCACCGACGGCGCGCAGCCGGGCGTCGAGTACCCCGGCCAGGGTGCCGGGCAGTTCGGGCGGGCCGTCGGCGGTCCACCGACCCTCGCGGAGCACCATGCGGCCGGTGTCGAGATTCGTATCGCACACGGTGACGAGGAAGAACGGGTTGCCCCGGGTCATCGTCCACAGCTGCTGCGCCAACGGGACCGCGATGGGCGCTCCGAGCCGCCAGCGCATGAGGGCGGATACGTCCGCGCGGCCCAGCGGGGCCAGCTCGAGGTCGACGATCGTGCCGTCGCGCAGCAGATCGGCGGTTCGCGTGGACGCCGCCGCGTCGCCGCGGGTGGTGATCAGCAGGCCGACCGCGGGGATCGCGAGCAGGCGGTGCACCACGAACAGTGACTGTTCGTCGAGGTGGTCGACGTCGTCGACGACGACTACCTGCGCCGGTGCGGCCGACAGGGTGCCGAGGAGCGCGGTGATCCGGCGGAGCGGATCGACGATGGCGTCGTCGATCCATGGCGCGAACGCGCCGAGCGGGATCTGTTGGGTCGACCCCGTTCCGCCCACCCAGAAGACGGGAACGTTCAGGCCGGAGACGGCTTCCCGGGCAAGTCGTGTCTTGCCGACGCCGCCGGCGCCGCTGACCATGACCGCGCCCGGCGGGTCTCGGGTGAGTTCTCGCCGAATACGCCGAAGTTCTGGACCGCGCCCCGTCCATGGCCATTCGCGCATATGTGCAGAATAAGTGCGCGATGGCTGCCTCACCGGCACTTCGCGCGACCGGTGGTGCCGCATTTCATCCTCGTCGCTCTCCGCGCCGGGTGAGGGGCGAAGAGTCTTCTGGGGTGCTCTGGCCGACGACGTGAGATGGGACGCTAGGTTGGTGGAAAGTACAAAACAGACAAAATGCAAAAGGAGCCGGGTTGACATCTCCAACGACTGGAACGACAACCGCCCCGAGTCCAGGGATGTCCCAGAGTGGGGCGGCCACCACAATGCCAAGGTCGGCGGAACCGGCACCCACTCAGGTCCCGCCGGGGCAGCCGCAGCGGTTTGCCATTCAACCCGAGACGGTCATTGCGATGGCGAGTACGTGGAAGGGCCAGGGTGCCATCGTGTCGGGGCTCTCTTTCAGCGCGTTTACCGATACGGCAGGAGAAAGTAGTCGAAGCTTCGCCGCGGTTCGGTCCGCGGGCAGTCCCGCAAAGCGGGCCACCGATTCGGTCGGGGCGCGATTGGAAGCATTCGCCACACAATTGCGGGTATTCACAACGAGGGTGGTCGACGCTGATGGAGCGGCGGCATCCGGATTCGATCGGTTGCCCTCCCGGTGACGCGCACGTCCATCAGCCAACTGCGTACCTGGGATACAGCCTCACTCGGCGCGGCCGGATCGACGGCTGCAAGTAATGCCGCCACATTGGACGGTGCGATCGACGCGTCGATTCGTTCGTTCCACAGCTCGACGACCTGGCACGGTAAGACCCATGATGCAGCGGAATCCAAGCTCAATGCGGAACGTGACCACGCCTTCGAGGTACGCAACGTCTTGAACCAGATCGCCGACGAAGCAGGCGATGCGGCGACCGACCTGGGTTTCGCCAAGGACTACGTACTGCGGGAGGTCGACTCCGCGATCGCTGAGGGTTTCGATGTGTCGGAGACGGGGCTGGTGACACATCCGGATCCCAGCAAGGAAGAGCAAGCACGTACGTTCGAGGCGAAAATCATTCGTGGTTTGGATACGGTCGGCGACCTGGATGACACGTACGGTACGCGGTTGGAGGGGCTCGCCTCGGATTTGATCTCGATGATCAACGGCCAGCCCGACATCGACATCCGCGGTGTCGGCCTGATCGACCCCGATGTGCTGGTGAACAGACTGGCGAGCATGACGCCAGACCAACGCGCAGAGTTGCTCGCCGGTTTGACGCCGGAACAGTTACGTCGGCTCGCCCAGGCCGACCCACAGGCCATCGGCAATATGGACGGTGTTCCGCTTGCGGTGCGGATAGACGCGAACGAGGTCAACATTCGCAACGCGTTGATCGACGAACGTCAGACTCACCCGCCTGACGAGAACCGGATCAAACAGCTCGTCTCGATGCTCGAGCAGTTCGACGACCCCTTCGCGAATTCTGCCGACGGCAACGGCGCCGACGACAGTGCGGTCGAGCGAACCTTCTTGGCGTTCGAGAACACCACGAACGGAAACATGATCGAACTGGTCGGAGCGATCACTCCGACGACTCGGAACGTAGCGGTGTACGTCCCGGGGACCGGAACCAACCTCAACGGCAGCCAGAGCAACCATGACTCGGCGTGGAACCTTGCACACGCGACGGGCGGCCCGGTCATCCTCTACATGAATGGCGAGCTGCCCCAGAACATGTTCTCGATGTCGGACGATTCGGCAGTCGACACCACGTACGCGAACAATATGGCACCGAAGCTCGTGGCTTTTGGTCATGAGCTCGATCGCACGCTCGCTGATGTGGCCCCTGATGCGGCGACCACATATATCGGTCACTCCTACGGCGGCTCCGTGGTCGGGACTGCGGAACAGCTTGGGCTCAATGCCGACCGGGTGATCTATGCGTCGTCGGCCGGTACCGGTGTGCTCGACGGCCCGTGGCAGAATCCGAATCCGCATGTCGAGCGGTATTCGCTGACAGCGCCGGGTGACCCTATCCACTACGCGCAGAGTCAGGGATCGATACAGCACGGCGGTGATCCGGATACCGCTCCCGGCGTGACCCGGCTCGACACCGGGTATTACGGGATCTGGAACGAGGAACACCCGGACGAGTTGGTGCAGGGCCCAGATGGCCATGGCGACTATTGGAACGATCCATCATCGGATGCGTTCCAGAACATGGTCAAGGTCATCACCGGCAAGGATCCCGTCCCATACCTGTGGCGTGGACCAGACTCGGAACTCAGTAGCCCTCGATCCCCGAGCGGGTTGGAGAGCATCCCGGGGTCACGACCGAATGCAATCGAACAACGAGGATGGTGAACGGGCACTTGATTCTTCGCCTGGCAGCGGCTATCGCGGCGGTGCTCGGGCTTGCCGGCTGCGGCCTGACCGAGGATCAGGACGACGTTCCCGCCGTGTCGATGTCGCGTGCGGAGGTCGTCGCGATTCTCAATGCCAACATGCGGGCGCTGGATCCCGAGTGGCGCGACTCCGACCCCGCCAAGTTGTCACCTGGGCGGCTTGCCCGCCATGGGTGCTGGACCAACCCGAACACGATGATGCCGGACGGCCCGCCGTGGAGCTACCGGATCGGCCCCCTGACGTACGGAGGCTCGCCGGAAAAGATCACCCGCATCCTGCGAGGAGTCGACACCTTGGGGCAGCGAGGCTTCAGTCCTATAGATCCTATAGGGATGCCGTCGCGCGGTCGGGGTGACCGTTACGTGCGCGACGCGCGGAAATTCACTGTGGGAGTCTCCTTCGAGGGCAGCGACCGGGTCTCAGTGTCGGCGTCCTCGCCATGTGTCCGGCATCCCAATCCCGCAGACGACGAGCGGTGAGCTGCCTTCGCGCGGCTCGAACTTGCTCGCGCGGGCCGTCGACAGCCCGCGCGAACCAGCTCGGACCGCGCGAACGGGGAAAATGGGATAGGACTGGGGAACACGTGGATGGTGAACGGCCACAATGAATCTTCGCCTGGCAGCGGCCGCCGCGATGATCCTCGGGCTTGCCGGCTGCGGCCTGACCGAGGACCAGGACGACGTTCCCGCCGTGTCGATGTCGCGTGCGGAGGTCGTCGCGATTCTCAATGCCAACATGCGGGCGCTGGATCCCGAGTGGCGCGACTTAGACCCCGCCGAGTTGTCAGCTGGGCGGCTCACCCGGTCTGGATGCTGGACCAACCCGAACACGATGATGCCGGACGGCCCGCCGTGGAGCTACCAAATCGAAACCGGGAAGTACGGAGGCTCGGAAAAGATCACGCGCATCCTGCAAGGAGTGGACGCCCTGGGGCAGCGAGGCTTCAGCCCGATAGATCCGATAGCGATGCCGTCGCGCGGTTGGCGTGACCGTCACGTGCGCGACGCGCGGAGATTCACTGTCGACGTCTCCTTCGAGGGCAGCGACCGGGTGTCGGTGTCGGCGTCCTCACCATGTGTCCGGCACCCCGATCCCGCAGACGACGAGCGGTGAGCTGCCTTCGCGCGGCTCGAATTTGCTCGCGCGGGCCGTCGACAGCCCGCGCGAACCAGCTCGGACCGCGCGAGCAAGTTCGGACCGCGCGAACGAAAACAGTCGTGCTGTTGCGAGCTGAGTGTGCGCGGCAGGATCGTCGCCCTTCTCAGCGCAGCGCCGCGGCGAGCTCGTCGACACGGTCGACGAGCTCGGCGCCGTCTCGGGCACAGACGACGGCGTCGCAATACTCGCGGTAGGCACCCAGAGAGCAGCCGGACTGGTTCCAGTACCGGCGCGGTTCAGGGGTCACCCAGGCGACCCGGTGCACTCGCCGCGCCAACTCGGCGAACAAGTCGACTCGCGGATCGAAGCCGTTGCTGCGGGCGTCGCCGGCCACGATCACCGTGGTGCGCGGACCGAGGAGGCCGCCGAAAGTGCCGAGAAGGCCGGTGAGCATGGCGCCGTAGTCGCTGGTCGCGGCCAGATCGAGGCCGTCGGCGCCCAATACCGCGGCCAGCGCCGAGTCCCCGTCGTCGTGTCTGAGCGATTCGGTCACGTGGACCGGCGTGTCGACGAAGGCGAGGACCTCGCATCGATCTCCATGCCGGTGCAGGGTCTGGGCGAGGCGGAGCAGGAAGCCGGCGACCGGTCGCACCGACAGCGAGACGTCGACGAGAAGCACCGGACGGACCGGCCCAGGACGAGTGGAGCGCCGCCAGAGTTGTAGCGGCACACCGTCTGTGGCCACCGCCGAGCGCATGGTGCGGCGCATGTCCAGTCCGCCGTGGTCGGTGCGGGCCACGATGCGCTGTGGCGCCCCGCGCATCCGCTGGACCAGCCGATGGCAGGCGCGGTCGATGTCGGCCTGATCGAGGGTGGGCGAACGGTCGACCGCCCCTGCGGGTTCGGTGATGTCGTCGGCCTCGGCAAGACGCCGAGCCAGCGCATCCACGAAAGCCTCGAGGGCCCTTTCCCATTCGGCGCGCTGCCGGTCGTCGATCCACTCGGTGCCGTCGGCGCCGTAGGCCCGCCGGGCATCATGGGCGTCGAGTGCGGCGAGGACGGCGGCTGCACCGTCGACGCCCAGTGGGTTTCCGCGCACCCGTGCCGCAGGCCCGGTCAGCTCCCCGATGCTCGCCGAATCGGCCTCGTCCACGTCGATCGTGTAGGTGATCCCGCCGGCCGCCGAGTCGGAATCCTGGTCGACCGCAAGTGATTCGGTGCCCGCGGAGACCGTGAAGTCGTTCTCCTCGCGGTGCGCGCTCTCGGCGTGGCGGGCGCGGGCGTCCGGGTCGTCGGCCAGCAGGTCGCCGATGTCGTCTGTGTGCTCGTCGGCACCGATCCGCCGGGACGCACCGTCGAATTCCTCGTCCCATGTGATGTCGTCGGGGAGATCTGCCGCGGCACCGCGCGGGCGCGGGCCCGGCCCATCACCCACGACGAGTCCGCCGAAGAAGGTGTCGTAGGCGCGGTCGAATCCCGTTGTCTCGTGGACGTATTTGACGCTGACCGCGCGCAGTGCGGCCCGCAGGCCGGGCGCGTGGCCGCCGAGGAGGTCGAGCACGCGTCGGATCTCGATCACCTCGGCCGGCGAGACGCCGACCCCGAATCGGCGCAGCACCCGACCGAACAGGACCGCGAGCCGGTCGAGGGTCATCTCGCGTGCGGCGGTCGGGTCCGGAGAATGCGGGTGCCGGGTTGCCATCGTCGTCGACCGTGCTCAGCGCCGTAGGGAACTGCGTGCGCGGCCCGCGCCGAACGCGGTGGCGGTCACCGAACCGGCGGGACCGGAACCGTCGGTTCCGACGACGGCGGACACACCGGCGCTCGCGTGCGGGGCCTCGATCTCGCGGCGGGCGATGTCGAGGTCACTGCCGAATTTCACGAGCAGCGACAACAGTGCCCGGTGGGTGGCTTCGCGATGCTCGCCGCCCGTGTCGCCGAGGAAGGCCGCGGCCCGCGCGGCATCGATGACCTCGGCGATCGAGGGACTCTTGCGGAGCGGTAGTTCGCGTAACCGGCGGGCGAGGTCGACGACCTCCGCGACGACGGAATCCTCGACGTCGGGCGCACGCACCCCGACGATGCGGCATTCCCGGCCGGCATCGGGATAGTCGGCCTGGAAGTGCAGGCAGCGGCGTTTGAGTGCGGGGGACAGCTCGCGGGTGTCGTTGGAGGTCAGGATGACCCAGGGGGCCGACCGCGCCGTGAAGGTGCCGAGTTCGGGGACGGTCACCTGTCGTTCCGCGAGGACTTCGAGCATGACGGCTTCCATCGCCTCGTCGGTGCGGTCGACCTCGTCGACGAGCAACACCGCCGGGGTGCTCGAGCGGATTGCGGCGAGCAGTGGCCGGGCGATCAGGAACTCCTCGGTGTAGACCCCGATCTCGGCACGTGCGAGCGCCGCCGAGGCCGCCGGAAGACTCGGCTCGGATGCGAGTTCGGCTCCGATACGGTCGCGCAGCATCTGCACGTGCAGCAATTGGCGGGCATAGTCCCACTCGTAGAGTGCCCGTGCCTCGTCGAGACCCTCATAGCATTGCAATCGGATCAGCTCCCGGCCGGACGCAGCAGCAAGGGCCTTGGCGAGTTCGGTCTTGCCGACCCCTGCCGGGCCCTCGAGGAGCAGCGGACGATCGAGGAGGGTCGCGAGGTGGACGACCACCGCGAGGTCGGGGTCGGCGATGTAACCCTGCTCGTCGAGGCCGGCGACGAGGTCGTCGACGGTCGCGAAGGTGTGCGGTTCGGTCGGCGGGACCGCGGGTTCGGGCATGGTTCCCCTTTGTGTATCGGGCATCGTTGTGGTTGGTGTACAACACTTTTGCCGAGGACAGGAGGTGGATCGGTCCGGGTCGAAGGGTCAGTTCAGGTTGCTTCGCCCGGGCCGACCCACCGTGCGGGAGTTGCTCAGGCTCCCGGTTCTCTGGGCGGCGGCCCTCGGGTCAGTACGTGCCGGTCATCGCATGCGAGACCATCGGGATGAGCGACTCGACGGTGCATTCGCGCGGGTTGCCCGGCGTGCACCAGTCGTCCATCATGTGTTCGGAGATGGCACGGATCTGCTTGTCGGAGGTGTCCATGGTCTCGCCGCGACCTTCGTACTTGCCGGTGTTCATCCGGTTCTTCTCGTAACTGCCCACGCTCAATTGGCCGAAATTATCCGGGATTCCAAGGTCTTTCGACAGCCGGATGGCCTCCTCGACGGCGGCGTCGGCGGCCTGCACGGTGGTCATGCCGCTGGTGTCGATACCCAGGAGGGCGGCGATGTCGGCGTATCGCTCATAGCGGCTGGGCAGGTTGTACTCCCAGACGCGGGGCAGGGCAATGGCGTTGTTGAGGCCATGGTGGCTGTCGTAGAAGGCGCTCACCGCATGCGAGAGCGAGTGGATCAGTCCGAGACCGCCGGAGTTGAACGCCTGAGCCGCAATGTATTGCGCGTGCATCATGCCGGTCCTCGCGGCGAGATTGCGGGGCTCGTACACGGCCGTGCGCAGGTGGTCCCGGATGAGTTCGACGGCGTACTTGGCGTTTCCGAGCGATGGGGCGAAATCCAGCCGCGATACGTAGGGCTCGCTGGCGTGGGCGAGAACGTCGAATCCGCAGAAGGCGGTGAAGTGTTCAGGGCAGCTGTAGTAGAGAAGCGGATCGTCCATTGCGAGATCGACCAGGCAGGTGTCGTCGAAGGCCACCCACTTGTGGGGCTTGTTCATGTCGGAGGTATCGGTGATGACGTAGGCCCACGACGTCTCCGATCCGGTGCCCGCCGTCGTCGAGACCGCGATGTGCTTGGGATTCTCTTTGTTGGTGGCCTTGGAGAAGCCCTCGAACTCGTTGATGTTGCGGCCGTCGTGGGCGATCACCATCCGGGCGCCCTTGGCGGCGTCGTGGCTCGAGCCGCCGCCGACGGAGATGATGCCGTCACACTTCTCGGACTGATAGAGCGCTGCGGCGTCCATGCAGTTGTAGTCCTTCGGGTTGGACTCGACCTTGTCGTAGAGCACGACGTCGACACCCTGATATTCGATCTTGCCCTTCAATTCCTCGATGATCCCGGAGCCGCGCAGTCCGGTCGTCATCAACAGGACCCGGGTCATGCCGAGGTCCTTGGCCTCGACGCCGAGCATGTCGTGGGCGCCGACTCCGAGTTTTGCGTTGGGGAAGGGGTGAAAGTCCTTGATCGGGAAGTCCCAGATCTGATTCAGCTCGATGGCCATGAACGTCGATCTCCTTGTGTCGCGGTGGATGACATGTCCGAGCATGTCGGCGGTCTCCCGGCCAACACAAGAACACATGAACAAATGATCGATCAGATGTTCAACCAAGCAGATGGGGTGGACGCTGTCCGACCGGACAGGGCGACGATGTCGGGCGACGGGCGTGCCGGTCGCAACGTCGCGCGGGTCGAACTTGCTCGCGCGGGCCGTCGACGGACCGCGTGAACCAGCTCGGACCGCGCGAACGGAGAAAATGGGATAGGACTGAGAGCAATCGGCACCCGAGGACTCGCGGAGGTAGTGGGATGGACGCACGAGGGACCAAGCTGGCCGTCATCGGTGCCGGGGCGGTGGGGACGGCGGTGGCCTATGCCTCCCTGATCCGCGGGGTGGCGCGCACGATCGCGCTGATGGACATCAACGCCGCCAAGGTCACCGCCGAGGTGCTCGACATGTCGCACGGGCTGGAGTTCGTCCCGCGCACCGACATCGTCGGCGGTGACACGATGGACGTCGTCGCCGATTCCGACGTCGTCGTCTTCACCGCCGGCGCCAAGCAGAAACCCGGACAGTCGCGTCTGGAGTTGGCGGAGGCGACGATCGGGCTGACGCAGGCGATCCTGCCGCAGGCCGTCGAGGCGGCACCGAATGCGGTGTTCATCATGGTCACCAACCCGGTCGACATCGTCACCAGCGCCGCGCTGAAGATCAGTGGGCTGCCGGCCAATCGACTGTTCGGGTCGGGGACCGTGCTCGATTCGTCGCGCCTACGGTTCCTCATCGCGCAGCACGCGGGCGTGGCGGTGCAGAACGTGCACGCCTACATCGTCGGCGAGCACGGCGATTCGGAGATCCCGCTGTGGAGTTCGGCCGCCATCGGCGGTGTGCCACTGCGGGATTGGAAGGCACTGCCCGGCTATGAGCCGATCGACGAGGACGTGCGTCGGCGCATCCACCACGAGGTGGTGCATGCCGCGTACAAGATCATCGATGGCAAGGGTGCGACCAATTATGCGATCGGCCTGGCGGCCACCCGGATCGTGGAGGCGGTGCTCAACAACGAGCACCGGGTGTTGCCGGTGTCGACGCTGGCCACCGGATTCGAGGGACTCGACGACGTCTGTCTCTCGTTGCCGTCGCTGGTGGATCGGAGTGGGTGCGCGCGCCGGCTCGAGGTGGCGATGTCCGACGACGAGCGCGCGGGGCTGCTGGCGTCGGCGGACACGCTACGAAACATGCAGCAGCAGTTCGGGTTGTGACGGCGCCCGGGATTCAGGACAGCGCCGTCTGGATGGCGTTCTGGTAGCGGGTCCGCTGGTCGGCGGGCGTGCCCGCGGGGAAGTCGACGACCACGTTGAGAACCTGGAACGCCTGAAGGTGTTCACCGAGGTAGATCTCCGCGCGCCCGGTGGTGGTGAACTGCATGAGGGTGAACTGGTCGGTGGCCAGCGCTGTTGCGCACCCGGCCTTCGGGCACACCTGTGAGGTCACGTCATGCTGATCGGTGACGGGTAGCCCCGATCGGCTGACCTCGTCGGCGGTCCGGCTGAGGGTGTGCGGGTTCAGGTTGTTGGCGGTCGCCGACGTCGATCCGGTGTCGGCCGGGTCGGCGGAGTTCACGCACGCCGCCGGCAGCAGGGCCACCCCACAGATCGCCAATGCGGTGATCCCGCGCCGTATCGTCGTCGATCCCATGTCGCGCTCCCGTCATCGCCCCGTCGTGCCCGTCCGGGCTCGACGTTACTGCGGTGCGCCGGGCGCCCGATCGGCGCCCGGCGCACCGGGGATGATGAGCGTCTGCGACTGGCGTCAGGTCTCCTGCAGGACGGGTGCGGGTGCGGTCTGCGTGATCGGACCGGTGAACCACTTCTTCACCGACAGGTGCCAGTACGCGTAGAGCAGGATGAGGGCACCGCCGACGAGCAGGGGTGTGTAATTGACGTACTTCCAGGCGAAACTCTGATCCCAGGGCATGCCGCCCAGCGAGGTCGGGAACATGGCGATGACCGAGGTCACGACGATCTCCGCGAGCGCCAACGGGGCGATCCACTTGTACTTGGAGCCCAGTGTCCAGGAGCCGGATTCGAAGGAATCGCCGGCCCGCCAGCGGTAGTAGATCGGGACGGCGAAGCACAGGTACAAACCGACGACGCCGATCGAGACGACTGCGAAGAACGCGACCGGCACCGGTGCGCCGTTGATGTCGACGGCGACGAGGGCGGGCAGGGTGATGATCGCGGCGACCGCGGCCGTGGCGATCACCGCGTAGGCCGGTACGCCCCGCGCGTTCACCTGCTTCCACAGGTGGTGGCCGGGAACGGCCCCGTCGCGGCTGAACGCGAACATCATCCGGGAGGCGCTGGTCTGACAGGCGGCAGCGCAGAACAGCTGCCCCGCAGTGGAAATGAGCAAGACGACCCCGGCCCACCGTGAGGAGAGGGCCTGGGTGAAGATGGTGGCCACCGCACCGCCGCCCTTGGTCACGCCGTCGGCGTCCTGCACGGCGAACAGGAAGCTGAGCAGCAGTACCCAGCCGCCGATCGCGGAGTAGGCGATCGAACGCCAGATGCCCTTGGCCGCAGCGCCGGCGGCGCCCTTGGTCTCCTCGGAGATGTGTGCGGATGCGTCGTAGCCGGTGATCGTGTACTGGGTCAGGATCGCCGAGATGGGCAGGATGTAGAGGATGAACCCGGCGTGCGATGTGGAGCCACTGAAGATCCCGGAGTTGTTGACGGTGCGGGCGAACACGTCGGAGACCGACGCGTGCTGGTCGGGTACGAGGAAGAGGATGAGAATGACTGCGGCGGCACCGAATACGTGCCACCAGACCGAGATGTTGTTCAGCATCGACAACAGGTGCCCGGAGAAGATGTTGATCAGGACGGCGATCGCCAGGATGATCAGGAAGATGATGAACACCCGGGTCAGGCTGTAACCGGCCAACCACGACTCGCTGAACGTGCCGATGGTCAGGTCGAGGAACGTGGCCGCGCCGTAGGCGACCGATGCGAGGATCGCGACGAGCCCGATCAGGTTGAGCCACCCGGTGTAGAAGCCGGCCTTGGCGCCGCCGAGTTTGGCTGCCCACCAATAGATTCCGCCGGAAGTCGGATAGGCGGAGACGAGTTCGGCCAGGCAGAAACCGATCAGCAGGATGAAGATCGACACGATCGGCCAGCCCCAGGCGATCGCCGCCGGGCCGCCGTTGTTCCAGCCGAGTCCGAAGGAGGTGAAGCATCCCGAGAGGATCGAGATGATCGAGAAGGAGATCGCGAAGTTGGAGAATCCCGACCACGAGCGGTGCAGCTCCTGGGTGTAGCCCAGACGCGCCAGGTGCGCCTCGTCGTCGGTCAGGTTTTCGTGCCCTTCGGGCATGTGCGCCTCCATCATTTCGATCGAATGGTGAAGCGCCATTGCTGCACTGGTGATGCAGACGATAAGCCCGTCGAGGCGCAGGCGCGCGACGGTGCCCGATTTATCCGGTTTCTCCTCCGGTCGTGATCGGTCCGGCCGGGGTGGTCTCGTCGGGCAGGTCGACGATCTGCCGGTTGACGATCTGCCGCAGTGCGGCGACGTGCCCGTCGAAGGCGTCGCGGCCGGTCGGGGTCAGGCGGGCGCGCACCGTGCGCCGACGGCCGGTGACCGGGCGTTCGGTGCTGACGTACCCGGCCGCTTCGAGGGTGGCGAGTTGTTTGGACAACGCCGAATCTGACAAGGCCAGACGGTCTTTGAGGTAGGCGAACTCGGCCCAGTCGCTGGCGGCGAGGGTGGCGACCAACGAGAGCCGCGTGCTGGGGTGGATGAGTTCGTCGAAGCGAGGAGTCCTCACCGCTGCACCCGCCGGAGAATGGCGGCAAAGATGGTGTTGCCGCCGAATCCGATGGCGGCGGCCACGATGACCGCGGCCCAGGTGGCCGAGTGCTCGACGCCGTCGGCGTCGAGGGCGAAACCGAATCCGATGGTCACCGCGACGGCGACGAGCAGGATGCCGATCACGATCAGCGGCACCCGGCGACCGGCGACGGCGCGGCTGACCTGAACGCCCCGGTGGGCGTGGCGTCCGTCGAGCAGGCGGCCGGCGACGGCGGCATGCCCGGCGCCGAAGGCGGCGGTTGCCACGGTGGCCACCCACGCCGGGGTGAAGTCGGTGAGGATGCCGAGGACGATCCAGCCGATGGCCATGACGGTCCAGTAGAGCTGCGGCAATCCGACCGCATCGGCGACGCGACGACGGGCGCCTGCGACCTCGTCGAGAGCCGCGCGGGCCTGGTGGGGGGTGATGTCGGCCATGCGGATCGGCCTCCTCGTCATTGGTTTCCTCGTTCAAGGGTTTCCTCGTTCAAGGGTTTCCTACTTGGAAAGTAGTCTCTACTTTCCGGATGGGAAAGTCAAGGGCTCGGCCGCGGTGTGAAAGAGATTGGGCGCGGTGTGAAAGAAATCGGGCGCAGAGTGGAACCGATCGGTGGCCGAAATAGTCTGATCTGTATGCGCGATGACAAGCTGCTCACCCGAATCGCCGGACTGTTGCGTCAGGCGGAGAACACCGACAATCCGCACGAGGCGGAGACATTCATGGCCGCGGCGCAGCGCCTGGCCACCAAATCGGCGATCGACCTGGCGCTGGCCCGCGCCCACGACCCGGCCGCGCGGACCACGACCACCCCGATCTCGCGGCAGATCGCCATCGGCGAGGCGGGCAAGCGTGGGCTGAAGACGTATGTGCAGTTGTTCGTGGCGATCGCCCGCGCCAACGACGTCACCGTCGACGTCGCCGGGAACTCGACGTTCGTGCTGGCGTACGGCTTCGAATCCGACATCGACACCTGTGAGGCGCTCTACACGTCGCTGGTGGTGCAGATGGTGGCCGCGAGCGACGCGTATCTGCGGTCGGGGGAGTACAAGAACGAGATGTCGGCGCGCGTGGTGCGCCGCGACGAGGGCTGGCGGTCGCGAAAGGTCGTGGAGCGAAAACCGTTGGCGCCCATCACCGCCCGTCTCAACTTTCAGTCCGCCTTCGCCGAGCGGATCGGTGCCCGGCTGACGCAGGCACGTGACGAGCAACGGCGCGAGGCGATCGCGGCCGACGGTGAGTCGAGCCCCGATGGAGCCGGTCTCGAGGGGTCACGCGGTTCCGGGTCGTCGACCGCGCTCGCGTTGCGCAACAAGGAGATCGAGGTCGTCGACTTCTATCGCACCGAGTCGCGGGCGCGGGGTACGTGGCGGCCGACGAGCGCGTCGGCGGGCTACTCGGAGGGCGCGCGGCGGGCCGGTGACCGCGCCGGGCGGCGCGCGAAGATCGGCGCGGACCCGCAATTCGGGGCCCCGCGGGGCGCTCTCGAGGCCTGAGGCTCCCGCGCCGGCGCGCTCACCGATGCGCTGCGCTCACCGATCCGCGGCGGTCACGGATGCCGGTCGTCGGCCTCGATGCGTGCGTCGGCGAGTGCCAGCGAACTGCGCGCGATGGGGGCGGGTGCCGGAATCCCGGTGAACCCGCCGACGAGGTGCCCGAGCGGGCCGTCGTCGGTGGCGATCGCATGGGTGACCGTGGCGCACACGACCAGAACCATGGCGTAGAAGTACAGCCAGCTGATCGCGAGGAACACCATGCCGAGGGTGCCGAAGTGGTTGATGGTCCCCGACACCGTCTTCGGCAGGATTATGCGACTGCCCACCAGATACACCGTGACGAGTGCGCCGGTGAGTGCGCCGTTGACCGCCAGCAACCGCATCGGCACCTGCTTGGAGACCATCAGCCGGGGCACGACCGTCCACAGCGCCCACCAGATCAGGAAGGTCACCACGATGACGACCGTCAGGCCGAGGGCACCCGTTCCGTTGAACCGCACCCCGAAAACGCTGGCGCTGTGCACCGGCGTGATCAGGCCTTGCGCCACCACCGCAACCGGGAAGAGGAAGATCACCGGCACCCATCGCCACCAACTGCGCCACGACAGCTTGTTCACCCGGAACGTCTGCATGTACATGCGGCCCAGTGCACGGGCGAGTGAGGTGGCGCCGGCGATCGTCATGAGCGCACCGATCACACCGAACGCCGTGGTCGTCGATGTGGACAGCGACGCGTCGATGCGTTCGGGGTGTACGCCCAGATTCGACAACGCCTCATCGAGGTACGTGCGGCCGACGGGAAGTGTGGTGAGCAGGATGACGATGGGCAACACCGAGGTGAAGGCCTGTGCCGACAGCGTCATCGACCGGTCGGAGAGACTCGCGGTGGCCAACTCGCGCGCGATGCGCACCACCAGCGGGGCGCCCGGCAACGAGAACGCCCGGTCGGCGATGCCTGCGCCGCGGGCGCGCCATCGCTGGATCCGGTCGGACGCCAGTGCCTTCATCGACCCTCCCTCATCGAGTGGCTCCCTCATTCGCGGCTGTGGGAGATGGTAGCGGGGCATCTGCCGGCGGCCGGGCACAAGGCGCCGCCGACACGGTTGACGGGCATGCGCCGGTTAGCATCGGGGCGATGACTGCGCGCGATTCGGCACGATCCCGGCTCTATGAGGCCGAGCGGCTGCTACTGCGGATGTTCGAGCGGCCCGGGTCGGCGCGCACGGTGCAGATCGCCGGTACCGAGCTGACCCTGCCCGTCGAGGCGTTGTTCTCGTCGGTGGATTCGGTGCGCGACTACGTCGAGCGGGTGCTCGCGATGCCCGCGGTGCGGCAACGCTTCGTCCGCGCCGAGGTGCCGGTGTCGGTGCGTGCCCGGCGCGGCTTCCGGGCTGCCGAATATCGGCGGGAGACGGGCGAGATCGCCATCCCGCAATCGCGGGACGGGCGTTGGGCCCTACGGGAATTGGTGATCCTGCACGAGTTGGCCCACCACCTCGACGATGTCGCGGGCCCAGCGCACGGACGCGGATTCGTGCTCACCCTCACCGAACTCGTCGGCACGGTCCTCGGGCCCGAGGCGGGGTTCGTCTACCGCGTCGTGCTCTCGGATTCGGGCTTGCGGTGATCGGCGCGGGCGAGTCCGTCGTCGGCCAGGAAGGTCAGGTAGCTCGGGTGCGCGGGATCGAGGACGAGACGCTGGCGCCGGCCACGGGCCTTGAGCAGGTCGGGCACGACCGTCAGGTACCGCGGGAAGCTGGCGGCGTAGACATCGACGCGCAATCGGTGCCCGGGTTCGAGGACCGCGTCGGTGGGGACGAGGCCGATGTCGATGCGCACCGGCTCGTCGGCGGGCACCGGCAGCTTACGTTTGCGGGACAGATGGTGATAGGCGCCCACGAGGGTTCCGTCGTCGGTGAAGCTCGACCGTGACCGGTCGAGTGCGCGATTGGTGGCCGACAATGCCCCGTTGGTGAGGACGGCCGAAGAGCCATCGGGCGCAACATCATTGACGGTCACCGCCCAGATGGCCTCGTGGGCGGTGGTGGCGACGTTGAGGCGCAGGTTGAGTGCCCCGCTGAGGTGGGTGGCCGCAGTGACCGGGGCGCTGGTGAACGAGAGGGCCCCGCGTTCCTGGAATCGGGCATCGGTGGTGAACGAGTTGCCGAACACCATCGACGCCCCGGCCGTCACCTGGGTCATGTCGCGCGAGGCCAGGCCGCGCAGGTCGGGCCGGACGTGTAGCGATGACAGCCCTTGCCCGGGAACAGGACTCAACGATCCATCGTGGACGGAGTGTTCGGCGGTGTCCGACGCGTCGTCGGTGAGGTAGAGCCGTTGCGGCCGGACGCCGGGGCGGGGAAAGGACGGCCCGGAGGTCCATGAGCCACCCTGCTGCATCATCGTGACCGGTCCATAGAAGTCGATCCCGTTGCGCTGACCCTTGAGCCAGCGGTCGAACCAGGCGCGCTCGAGGACGTCGAGACGTGGTGGGGCCGAGCTGGAGCCGTGACCGGTGCCGACGTCGAAGTGGTAGCCGTCGCCGATGAGCATCTGCTTGCGGCCCGGTTCGAGCTCGAGGCGCTCATAGATGCCGGTCGCGCTGCCGCCGAACAGATCGTGCCAGCCGCCGACGGTGAAGGTGGGGACCTCGATCCGGCCGACCTGCGGATCTCGTTCGTCGAAGTAGGGGTCGTCGAAGATGCGGTCGTCGCGCGCGGTGAGGAAACCCCAGAGCAGCGACGGGATCTCGGTCGCCGGCGACGCCACACGGTCGCGCAGCCAAGCCAGGGTGTCGCCGCGCAGCGCGTCGCGGATCCAGGTCGACGGATTGGGCACCCATTTGAGGACGTTGACCACCGAGAGCCACATCGGGATGAACGCCGAGGGCATGCCGCCGGTGATGTAGATGTCGCGGACGATGTCGTCGCAGCCCTCGACGGCGAAGACCGCACCGAGCTCGGGTGGCCGCTTGTCGGCGGCCTGCAGGGAGTTGATCGCCGAATAGGACCAGCCGGCCAGTCCCACCCGGCCGTCGCACCAATCCTGTTCGGCGGCCCAGGAGATGACCTCCACCGAGTCCTGTTGTTCGCGGGCGCCGAGGATCTGCCATTTGCCGCCGCTGGCGCCGGTGCCGCGGACGTCGACGATCACCTGCACGTATCCGCTGCGGACGAGGGTGCGGTTGATCCCGAAGACGTCGAGGATGCCGCCCGCGAGGGTGCCCGTCAGTCGCGTCAGTCCGCCGAGCGCGGTATCGGTGGCGTCGAGCGACGTCGACGCGACGCGCAGCGCGCGTCCCAGGACGGGGGCGTGGGTGAGGTTGTCGACGAGGTCGACCGTCGCCCGGTTGTACGGGTTGATGTTCACGATGGCCGGATAGGGCGTAAGGACGGTCTGACCGAAGCGGTTGGCGGGTCGGATCACGGTTGCCCGCAAGGTGGCGCCGTCACTCATGGTGAGTTTGACGTCGCGGTCGATGACCACACGCGGGTAGATCTGAGCGCCGTCGACGGACTCACGCCAGCGGATACCGTCGGCGCCGCCGGTCGGATCGCCGAGCGGCAGGGTGCCGAAGCGCGGGGCCGAGCGCGGCGTGGCACGCCCGCGGTCTGGTTGCGCGGCAGCGGACCGGCCTGATGTGGCCGGGCCGGTGCGTGGCACCACCGGGGACTTCGGGTCCAACTGATAGGTCATGGCGCTTCACCCTGCCTGGGGCGTGACCCTGGCGCCGGACCCACCGGCGCCGCTCACACCCCGTCGTGTGCTCGGCAGCAGAAGTGGAACCGGACTTACAGTCTGTGGCCCACGTCACTACCGACCGCCGACTGTAGTCCATGGCGGATATAGGAACCGCATCGAGGTGGGCGCCAATTGGGTCACGACAGCGAAATGCGCAGGCCGGCAAGGGTGCCGACTCATTCGTTCGATGGTCGCGGCCGGCCCGGGCAAGCGATTTGGCCGCCGGGCGTCGTGTCCGGTAATCTCGAACCTCGGTGTGACGTGCATTGCCACGTCGTATCGGTTCAACCAGAGACCGTTGGTCATCGGGAGCGATCCCGATCGAAGGACGACATCCGTGTCGGCGACCCACGCAGGGAGAACGTGGAACAACGAGTGGGCGACCGGATTCCGGTGTGCTCACATGTGACGCCCCGTGCCTTCTGCGTGCCGGGGCGTTTTGTCGTTCCGGGAGCTTTCGTTCATCGAGCGGATGTGCTCGCCGGGGGTGCTGTCCGCCTCCTGCGGTCACCGGTTGAATCTGACCAAACTCAACTCGAGTGATGAGGAAGGAGGCGAAGTATGGCCAAGTCCGAAAAGGTCGCCGCGGTTGCGGAGATCGCTGAGCAGTTCGAGGGCGCTACGGCAACGGTCGTCACGGAGTACCGTGGCCTGTCCGTCAGCCAGATCACCGATCTGCGTCGTTCCCTCGGCGAGGGTGCAACCTACTCCGTCGCCAAGAACACCCTGGTGAAGCGTGCCGCCGAGAAGGCGGGCGTGGAAGGGCTCGACGAGCTGTTCACCGGTCCGACCGCGATCGCCTTCATCGAAGGCGAGCCGGTGGTGGCCGCGAAGGCGATCAAGAATTTCGCCAAGGACAACAAGGCTCTGGTCATCAAGGGCGGGTACATGGACGGCCGGGCGCTGTCCATTGCCGAGATCGAACAGATCGCCGACCTTGAGACCCGTGAGGTCCTGTTGGCCAAGCTCGCCGGTGCCATGAAGGGCAATCTGGCAAAGGCTGCCGGCCTGTTCAATCAGCCGGCATCGCAGGTGGCGCGGCTCGCCGCGGCCCTGCAGGAGAAGCAGCAAGCAGCATCCGGCGAGTAAAGCCCGCCGGCACAACAGTTTTCCCGCGCCGCGGGAACCCGTACCCCATCCCGGACGGGATGAACCACCCCCGTACCGGGGACAGACAGGAAGGACGCCACCATGGCGAAACTCACCGCTGACGAGCTCATCGATCAGTTCAAGGAACTGACCCTGCTGGAGCTCAGCGATTTCGTGAAGAAGTTCGAAGAGGTCTTCGAGGTCACCGCGGCCGCTCCGGTCGCCGTCGCCGCTGCCGGTGCGCCGGCCGCTGCCGCCGAGGCCGCTGCCGAGCAGGACGAGTTCGACGTCATCCTCGAGGGTGCCGGCGACAAGAAGATCCAGGTCATCAAGGTCGTCCGCGAGGTCGTCTCGGGTCTGGGCCTCAAGGAGGCCAAGGACCTCGTCGAGGGCGCGCCGAAGGCGATCCTGGAGAAGGTCGACAAGGAAGCCGCCGAGGCTGCCAAGACCAAGCTCGAAGAGGCCGGCGCCAAGGTGTCGGTCAAGTAAGACGGTCGTCGCGATCTCCGCGTGACGCGGAATCTCCGGCACGAGAGGGCCGGTGTGGGTGAGAGCCCGCACCGGCCCTCTTTTGTGTCCGTCGGCGTGGCGCTGGGCGGCCGGAGACTGCGATGCCGGTCGGGGGCCGCGCACAGACTAGTATCAGCCCGCGTGACTGCTGCTGTGTCCCGTCGTGCGTTCACGACGATCAACGTCGTCGGGGCGGTAGCTCTCGTACTCGGGGTGTGCCGGGTGTTCGGGCAACCGTGGCTGGTGCATCTCGGGCCGACCAAATACTGGGGTCCGCCGGTGGATCTGCAGATCTACCGCTACGGCGGCCAGTTCCTGCTCCACGGGCAGCATCTCTACGACTCGATGATGCCGCAGGCCAACGACAGCATTCTGCCGTTCACCTACCCGCCGTTCGCCGCGGTGTCCTTCGTGCCGATGAGCTGGCTGCCCGTGCGGGTGCTGTCGGTGATCTTCCTGATCCTGGGGGTCGCGCTGACGTGGTGGCTCATCCGCATCCTGCTGCGCCGGGTCGGCTGCGGCGATCTGCCGATCGGCTGGTCGATGCTGTTGACCGGCGTGGCTTTCGAACTCGAACCGATCCGCGTCACCCTGGACCTGGGGCAGATCAACCTGATCCTGGCCGGGCTGGTCATCGCCGACACCCTCTGGGATCGCCGCCCGGCGTGGGCCGAACCGTACCGGGGCCTTTTGGTGGGGATAGCCGCGGCCATCAAGATGACACCGGCGGTGATCCTCATCTATTTCATCGTGCGCAGGCAGTGGCGGGCCGCGATCAACGTCGCCATCGGTTTCCTCGCAGTGACCGGCCTCGCGTGGGCGATCGCCCCGTCGGACTCGTGGAAGTACTGGACGGCGACGGTCTTCGATCCCGAGCGGATCGGGGGACTGGCCTACGTCTACAACCAGGGCATCGCCGGCGTCCTCGCGCGCATGGGGCTGAGTGACAGCGTCCGCTCGCACTGGTGGCTGGCGCTGTGTGCCGTCGCGGGCCTCTACTGTCTCGCATTGGCCTGGTTCCTCGCCCGGCGCGGCGAGTATGAGCTCTGCTTCCTGTCGGCGTGGGCGGTCGCGCTGCTGGCCACCCCGGCCGCCTGGATTCACCATTGGGTGCTGACGTCGGTGTTCATTCTCGTGTTCGTCACGATCGGGGTGCGTGCGCTACGGGCACGCCCCGGCGACCGGCGCGGCGCGGTGTTCTTGGGGCTGGGCGTGCTGGGCCTGCTGGCGCAGTTACCCGGACCGTCGATATTCCTGCCCAGCGCCAACCTGAACGAGCTGCGGTGGGGCTGGTGGGAGGTCATCTGGGGCAACTCCTCGCTGATCTGGCTCGTCCTCGTGTTGCTCATCTCGTGGTGGCTACCGCTGACGCGGGTACGGGAGGCGTGGGCCACTCGCGTGCCCGGTGCGCCTGCGGCCGTAGCCGAGCAGGGTGACGACCACGCGAGTGCGCCGAGCGCCACGAGCGGCATCGTGGTCGGCGACGAGTCCCCGGACGCGCCCGGCGATCGAGGATTCGCGCACTCCTGAGAGCGTGAGGCACGTCACGATCGGCCACCATCCGACGGGAAGACCACCCGTGGCGGCCAGTGAAACGGGGCCCACTTTCCTTCGGCCCCATTCATCGGCTAGTGTCATCGCCCGAAGGCAAGTTACCGGTTGGTAGGTTGCCTTCCACGTCCACGCTGTGTGTTCGGTGCGGTGGGGCAGGAACTGTGACGGTCGTCCGATACAGTGATCCCAGCCACAATGTCGCCGAAGGTGGGCTCCCACGTGCGGGAGTTCACCGGGGGCAGCGATCGTCTGGAGGAACTGTGGGTGTAGAGGTCAGCGTCGAGGGGCTCACCAAGTCGTTCGGTTCACAGAATATTTGGCGTGATGTGAGCCTCACGTTGCCGATGGGTGAGGTATCGGCGTTGCTGGGGCCCTCGGGTACCGGTAAATCGGTGTTCTTGAAGACCCTCATCGGGTTGCTGCATCCCGAGCAGGGGTCGGTGATCATCGACGGAACCGACATCACCCAGTGCTCGGCCAAAGAGCTCTACGAGATCCGCAAACTGTTCGGTGTCCTCTTCCAGGACGGCGCGCTCTTCGGTTCGATGAGCCTGTACGACAACATCGCGTTCCCGCTTCGTGAGCACACGAAGAAGAAGGAAGACGAAATCCGCCGGATCGTGATGGAGAAGATCGAGCTCGTCGGTCTGACCGGTGCCGAGGACAAGCTGCCGGGCGAGATCTCCGGCGGTATGCGCAAGCGCGCCGGACTGGCGCGGGCGCTCGTCCTCGATCCGCAGATCATCCTCTGCGACGAGCCGGACTCCGGACTCGACCCGGTGCGTACCGCCTACATCTCGCAGTTGCTGATCGACATCAACGCCCAGATCGACGCGACGATCCTGATCGTGACGCACAACATCAACATCGCCCGCACCATCCCCGACAACATCGGCATGCTCTTCCGCAAGGAGCTGGTGATGTTCGGACCGCGCGAGCAACTGCTGACCTCCGAACAGCCCGTCGTCAAACAGTTCCTCTCCGGCGATCGCTTCGGTCCGATCGGGATGTCCGAGGAGAAGGACGAGGCGGTCCAGAAGCAAGAAGAGGCGATGCAGGCCGCCGGTATCGGCGGTGGTGGTACCAGCGACGACTTCTCCGAGATGATCCCGCAGGTCCAGCCGAACCCGGGGATGCCCGAGCGCAAGGCCGTCGCCCGGCACCGCCGGCGGGTGCTCGAGTTGCTGCCGACGCTGCCGCCGAACGCTCAGCGCGCGATTCGCGAGTCGATGGAAAAGGAAGACGAGCTGCTCGCCACCACCCGGGCCCACGAACAGCACACCGAGGGCCATGCCGGGGCAGGCCAGGGCGAGTGGAGCACCGCGGCCGGTGGCGTCGCCACCGCCGAGGCCCCGACCGACGTCTACGAGTTCGGCGGCAACGACGCCCCCACCCAACAGTGGGAGGTGCCGCCGGTCGGACGGGCCGATCAGCCGACCGAGCAGATCGACACCACCAAGAAACCTCGACACGGCGACGGGCGGAGCTAGTTCAGCATGGTCAATGCCACCACCCGTGGCGCCGACAAGATCGCACAAGCCGGAACGAGTGCCCTCGCCCAGGCGGGGAATATCGTTCAGCTGTTCGTCGACGTTGCGCGCCAGACCTTCGTACGCCCCTTTCAGTGGCGTGAATTCGTCCAGCAGGCCTGGTTCATTGCCAGCGTCACGATCCTGCCGACGGCCCTCATCGCGATCCCGTTCGGCGCGATCGTCTCGCTGCAGACGGGCTCGCTGATCAAGCAACTCGGCGCGGAGTCCTATACCGGTGCCGCGAGTGTGCTCGTGGTGATCCAGCAGGGTTCACCACTGGTGACCTCGCTGCTGGTGGCCGGTGCGGCCGGATCGGCGGTGGCCGCCGACCTGGGGTCGCGCACCATCCGCGAAGAGATCGATGCGATGGAGGTACTCGGCATCAACCCGATCCAGCGCCTCGTCGTGCCACGCGTGCTGGCGATGATCCTGGTGGCCGTGCTGCTCAACGGCCTCGTCGCGGTCGTCGGCATCGGTGGTGGTTACTTCTTCAACGTCGTTGTCCAGGGCGGCACCCCGGGCGCATATCTCGCATCGTTCAGTGCGCTCGCACAGCTTCCGGATCTATGGGTCTCGATGGTCAAGGCGGCGATCTTCGGTGTGATCGCCGGTGTCATCGCCGCCTACAAGGGACTCAATCCGAAGGGCGGCCCCAAGGGGGTCGGTGATGCGGTCAACCAGAGCGTCGTCATCGCCTTCCTGCTGCTGTTCCTTGCCAACCTGATCATCACGGCGGTCTATTTGCAGATCGTCCCACCGAAGGGGAGTTAGCCGTGACCGGTGGTGTGACGATCGCGAAGAGCCGCCCGGAGTACTACCTCTACGAGGCGCGCAAACTGGCCGGCAAGCCGTTGAAGGTTCTCGACGGTGCCGGCGAGCAGATGTCCTTCTACGGCCGCGCCCTGGCGTGGATTCCGAAGACGCTGGTGCATTACACCCGCGAGGTGCTGCGCCTGCTGGCCGAGGTGGCATTCGGTACCGGCGGTCTCGCGGTGATCGCGGGCACGGTCGGCGTCATGGTGCTGATGTCGGGGTTCACCGGCGTCGTCGTCGGTCTGCAGGGCTACTCGGCTCTCGACCAGATCGGGTCGCAGGCGCTGACCGGCTTCCTCTCGGCCTACGTCAACACCCGTGAGGTCGCGCCACTGGTGGCCGGGCTGGCGCTGTCGGCGACGGTCGGCTGCGGTTTCACCGCCCAGCTCGGTGCCATGCGGATCTCGGAGGAGATCGACGCGCTCGAGTCGATGGCCGTGCCGTCGATCCCGTTCCTGGTGTCGACGCGTGTGATTGCCGGATTCATCGCGGTCATCCCGCTCTACGTGCTCGGGCTGCTCGCGTCGTATCTCGCCTCACGTGAGATCACGGTCATCTTCAACGGCCAGTCCGCGGGCAACTATGACCACTACTTCAATCTCTTCTTGCCACCTGCCGATGTGTTGTGGTCGTTCGGCAAGGTGCTGATATTCGCCTTCGTGATCATCCTCGTGCACTGCTACTACGGCTACTACGCCAGCGGCGGCCCCGCCGGTGTGGGCGTGGCAGTCGGTCACGCCGTACGTGCCGCGCTGGTGCTGATCGCAGTGCTCGACTTCTTTCTCGGGCTGGCGATCTGGGGAACCACCACGACCGTCAGAGTGGGAGGCTGATCGATGGGCACCGTTGTGCGCCGCAGACTGCTCGGCGTCGCCTTCCTGGTTGTCGTCGCGCTGTTCTTCACGGTGACGATCATGAAGTTCAACAAGACGTTCACCGACTTCACGACCGTCACCCTCACCACCGACGCCGTCGGAAACGCGTTGCCGGCGAACGCCGACGTCAAGGCGCGCGGCGTCGTCGTCGGCGAGGTCCGCGGTGTCGAACCGGCATCGGACGGCACCGTCAACGTCGAATTGGGACTCAACCCCGACATGGCCTCCCAGATCCCGCAGTCGACCACCGCGCGCATCCTGCCGAAGACCCTCTTCGGTGAGCGCTACGTCGATCTGCAGGTGCCGACCACGGGTGGGCAGGGACTGGAGAACGGTGACGTCATCAAGACCGACAACAGCGGCAATGCCAAAGAGCTGCAACAGCTCTTCGACAAGCTGCTGCCGGTGCTCGACGCCATCCCGCCGCAGGATCTCAACGTGACGCTCACCTCGCTGTCGAATGCGCTGCAGGGACGCGGTGAAGAACTCGGCGACACCCTCGAGAACCTCAACAAGGTCTTCGTCGGCGTCAACGGTGTGCTGCCCGATCTGCAGGGCACGCTGCGCGGCCTCGCGAGCTTCTCGCAGACCTACTCCCAGGCGTTGCCCGACGTCATCGACGCGCTCGACAACTTCCGGACCACCTCGAACACGATCGTGCAGCGACAAGGCGATCTGCGGACCCTGATCTCGACCCTCGGGGTGGCCGCGACCGACACCACCGGATGGTTGCAGCGCAACGGCAACAACCTCGTCGACCTGGTCGTCGACTCGGAGCAACTGGTGACCGGTCTGGCCAAGCAGTCACCGACCTTCAGGTGCACCTTCCACAACTTCGCGACGATCCTCCCGGAATCCCGCAAGATCGTCGGTGCGGGCACCCAGAATCCTGGTGTGCGAGTCAACCTGCAGTTCGTGAACCCGCGTGGGCGCTACCTGCCCAACCAGGACGAGCCGCGGTTCTTCGACACAGATCCGCCTGCGGTCTGCTACGAACCCGCGACCAACGGGCGCCCGTTCCCGCAGTACCCCGGTGGCGGTCTCGCCGACGGCTCCTACCAGCCGCCCTCGCGTAACCCCGGTCCCCGGAATGTGCAGACGCTGCCGCAGCCGCAGTTCACCACCACCCCGGTCGGTGTCATCAAGTCCTCGCCGTTCGACGATCCGGCGTTCCGGACGCAGTTGAAGATGATCTACGGCTCGGCGGATGGGACCCGGCCGGCCGACGTGCCGACCTGGGTCACGATGATCGGTGGGCCGGCCCTGGCCGGCGCGGAGGTGCACATCAAGTGAAATCCATGGTGGGACCACTGATCAAACTGATCGTGTTCGCAGTGGTGACGGTGGTTGCGACGAGCTTGCTGGCGTTGACGATCGCCAACTCCGGCGGCGACGGCAACAGCAAGTACGGGGCCGTGTTCGACGATGCCGCGTTGCTCAACAAGGGCGACGACGTCCGGATCGCCGGCGTGCGTGTCGGGCAGGTCACCGACGTGGCCGTGTACGACCAGAACAAGGCGATGGTGAAGTTCAACATCGACCGGTCGTCGTTGCCGCAGGGCGCGCAGCTCTACATCCGGTACCGCAACCTCACCGGTCTTCGGTATCTGGCCGTCGAGCGCGGAGCCGGTGACCAGGACACGTCGGTGTCGCCGGGGTTCACCTTCGGCACCGACCCGAACGTCCGGGACACCCATCCGGCGGTGAATCTGACCGAGTTGTTCAACGGCTTCAAACCGCTGTTCCGGCAACTCTCGGCCGCCGACGTCAACACGCTCTCCGACCAGATCATCAAGATCTTCCAAGGGGAGAGCGGCGACATGTCGTCGCTGATCTCCAGCACCTCGTCGCTGACGAACTCGCTGGCCGACCGGGACAAGGTCATCGGTGAACTGATCACCAACCTGACCTCGGTGCTCGACACCGTCAACAAGAACGACGAGCACTTCAAGTCGCTGCTCGATAACACCGAGCAACTGGTGACCGGGCTTGCCGCACAACGTGGTTCGGTGGGATCGGCGATCACGTCGGTATCGCACCTGACCACGGTGACCGGGTCGATCCTGTCGCAGACGCGACCGTCGATCCAGGGTGACATCGCCGGGCTGAAGTCGCTGGCCGATCAGGTCAACGCCCGCAGCTCCGACGTCAACGACATCCTGAACAACCTGCCGGTGAAACTGCAGAAGATCGGCCGGGCGGCGACGTTCGGCTCGTGGTTCCAGTTCTACATGTGCGGCATCGACGTCGTCGCGGGCAACGGCAAGTCCACGCTGCTGACCCAGCCGATCGTGCCGCTGCCCGATATCAATCACGTGCTCTACACCAGCGCGGCGACCCGCTGCTGGAAGAACAACAGGCCCGGGGGGTGATGACAAGATGACCGACAGCGAGAACACACAACGCGGCGACGCCGCACAGACCACGTCCTCGACGGGCGCGGCCGGTGATTCGACGCCGAAACCGTCGCATCCGCATCGCCGCTTCGGTGGCCGGCGCAGTCCGGTGTCGATCGGGGGGATCGGCATCCTGATCGTGTTGATGGTCGCGATATCCGCGTTCTATCTCACGTCTCTGCCGCTGGTCGGCCAGCAGGCGACCTACCATGCGAAGTTCACCGAGGCCGCCGGACTCAAGTCCGGTAACGAGGTGCGCGTGGCCGGTGTCAAGGTGGGCGAGGTGAACGACGTGACACTCGACGGCGACCGCGTCGACGTCAAGTTCCGCGTGTCGAACACGTGGATCGGTAACCAGACGCAGGCCTCGATCCAGATCAAGACGGTGCTGGGGCAGAAGTATCTGAGCCTCAACCCCCGGGGCAGTGAAGCCGCCGATCCCGACGTGCCGCTGACCGACACGGTCTCGCCGTACGACGTCATCGAGGCGTTCTCGGACGCGTCCAATCAGATCCAGGACCTCGACACCACGCAGCTGGCCACGTCGATGCAGTCGCTGTCGGAGGCCTTCTCCGGTACGGCGGGCGACATGGGGCCGGCGCTCGACGGCATCGCGCGGCTGTCGAACACCATCGCCAGCCGTGACCAGCAGGTGCAGAAGCTGCTGCAGGCCACCAAGGACACCTCCAAGATCCTCGCCGACCGGAATCAGACGTTCGTGAAGCTGATCGCGGGGGCCGGGCAGCTGCTCGACGAGCTCAACAACCGGCAGAAGGACATCTCGGCACTGCTGGCGACGACGACGACCCTGTCGAACGCGCTGACGGGCATCGTCCACGACAACGAGGCGCAGATCGGCCCCGCGCTCGATTCCCTCAAGGGTGTCAATGACCTGCTCAAGAAGCAGAATGCCAATCTGCGGGCGACGATCACCAACATGGCGCCGTTCTACCGGCTCTACGCCAACGTGCTCGGCAACGGCCGCTGGTTCGAGTCGGTGGTGACCAACCTGCTGCCGCCTGCGCTGCCGCAGCAGAACACCACCCGCCCGCCGAACAAGCAGGCAAATCAGAACAACGGCGGAACGGGGGCCACCGGATGATGTCCACCGCACCGGATCTGTCGAGGACCTCCGGTCCCGGACGCTGGTTCACCCCGCGTCACATCGTCTACATCGTGTTCGGCGTGATCATCGCCCTCATCGTGGCGGGCGTCCTGTGGTGGGCGTTCTCCTCGGTGGGCACCACCAAGGTGACCGCGACGTTCCACCGCACCGTCGGCATCTATGAGGGCTCGGAGGTGCGAGTCCTCGGTGTCCCCGTCGGCAAGGTGGATACGGTCGAGGCGTCCGGTGATTCGGTCAAGGTGACCATGACCGTCGATCGTGGCGTCAAGTTGCCTGCCGATGTGAAGGCCGTCCAGGTGATCCCGTCGGTCGTCGCCGACCGCTTCGTGCAGCTGACGCCGGCGTACTCCGGTGGCCCGCAGGCAGGCAAAGACGTCACCTTGGGGTTGAACCAGACGATGGTCCCGGTCGAGATCGACCAGGTCTACCAGAGTGTGCAGAAGCTGTCGGAGGCGCTCGGGCCCAACGGTGCCAACAAGAACGGCGCGGTCAGCAACCTCATCACCACCGGTGCGAACAACCTCGGTGGCAACGGTGAGAAGCTCGGCGCGGCGATCGAGAACCTCTCGAAGGCCAGCACGACGCTGAGCGACTCGCATGGCAACTTGTTCGACACCGTCAAGAACCTGAACACGTTCGTCGGGGCGCTGCGCGAGAACGACACGCAGGTGCGCCAGTTCAACACCCAGATGGCCGATTTCAACAGCTTCCTCGCCGGCGAACGCCAGCAGCTCGGGACAGCACTGAACCGGCTGTCGATCGCGCTCGGCGACGTCGCCGGATTCGTCCAGGACAACCGCGAGCAGATCGGACAGACGCTCAAGGATCTGGAGCCGACCACGCAGGCCCTGCTCGATACCAAGACGTCGCTGAAGGAGGTGCTGACGGTGCTGCCGCTGACGATCAACAACCTGATCAACGCCTACGACGCCGAGTCCGGCACACTCGCGATGCGGCTGGACATCCCCGACCTGCAGAACCTGCTCGCCCCGGCGTGCAAGTTCCTCGACCTGGGCCAGTTGGTACCCGGCAACCCGGCCGCCAAGCAGTTCAGCGACACCCTCGCACCGATCATCAACCAGTGCGTGAACATCGCGACCCAGGTCAACGACAAGGTGCTGACGCCGATCCTGCCGGTGCTGCCGTTCGGCATCATGAGCAACAACAAGCTGCAGCAGTACCCGGTCCCGGGCACCGTTCCCGGCACCCCGGATCCGAATCTGAGTCCGGGACCGGCGAGCACCGGCCGCGCACCGGCGGCGGCAACTCCGCGTCCGTCGGCGAGCCGCCCGGCCTCGACAACGGCCCGACCAGGAACGGGAGGCCACTGACATGGCGCTCTTGCGAATCCGTGGGCGGCTGGTGGCCGCACTGCTGAGTCTGGCGACCGTGGTCCTCGTCGCCGGCTGTGGGAGCAACGGCATCCAGTCGATCCCACTGCCCGGCGGGGTGGACGTCGGGGACAACCCGCGGACCTACACGATCCAGTTCAGCAACATCCTGGATCTGGTGACCCAGTCGGCGGTGAAGCAGAACGGCGTCGCCGTCGGCCGCGTCACCAAGGTCGAGGTACCCGACAACGAGTGGTATGCGCTCGTCACCATCAAGGTGAAGAACGAGATCGACCTCTCCGATCAGGCCCGTGCCGCCGTACAGCAGACCAGCCTGCTCGGTGAGAAGTTCGTCGCGCTCGACGACCCGGCGCCGGCCAACGCGGCGCGTCAGGCTCAGGGCCAGCCGATCCCCATGGATCGGACCCGGACAGCGACCGATATCGAGCAGGTGCTCGGTGCATTGTCGATGCTGCTCAACGGCGGCGGCATCAACCAGCTGCAGCCGATCGTGACCGAGCTCAACAAGGCATTCGATGGTCGTGCCGACAATGTGAAGAGCCTGTTGCACAATGCGTCGTCGCTGATTGCCGGGTTGAACCGGCAGCGTGACGACATCATCTCCGCAATCGACGGACTCAACACGCTGTCGTCGCGTGCCAATGCGCAGACCGATCAGATCAATCGCATCCTGCAGGAGTTGCCCGCGGGTGTGGCGGTGCTCGAGGAGCAGCGTCCGCAGTTCGTGGACCTGCTGACCAAGCTCGACAAGCTCGGGCAGGTCGGTACCAACGTGCTGGGCCGGGCTCGCGACTCGATGATCACCGACCTCAAGGCGTTGCGCCCGGTGCTGACCGAATTGTCCAAGGCCGCACCGGATCTCATCACCGCGGCACCGTTGATGCTGACGCATCCGTTCCCGGATTCGCTGCTCCCCGCGGTGCAGGGTGACTCGACCAACCTGTTCATGACGCTGGACCTGCGCACGCTGAACCAGCTCGAGGCGCTCGGTGTGGGCCAGGGCAATCCGGTGTACTCGCCGCCGAAGCGGCACAACGTGGCGGTCAATTCGGCCAACCCGTATTACAAGGGCAACGGTCCGCGGTACGGGTGGCCGACGATCACGCTGCTGCCGCCGAACCGCAATTCGCGGCCCGGTCCGAACACCCCACCGTCGGGTGGGACCTATCCGGCCAGCTTTGCGCCGGTTCCGGGGCACGGGCAGGGTGTGCTCGACGGCACGCTCGCACAGATGGGGATGGGCGCATGATCAGCAAGATCGCCAAGATCCAGTTGGTGGTGTTCGTCGTCGTCGGCATCGTCGCGATCGTCTACGTCGGCGCGAAGTATGCACGGCTGGACAAACTCGTCGGCATCGGCAACTACACGGTGACCGCTCAGATGAAGCAGTCCGGTGGCATCTTCACCAACGCCGAGGTCACCTACATGGGCGTACCGGTGGGCCGCGTCGGAGCGATGACGCTGACCCACGACGGGGTGAACGTGAAGCTCGATCTCAACTCGGGCGGTCCCCAGATTCCGGCATCGTCGAAGGCGGTGGTGGCCGAGCGGTCGGCGATCGGTGAGCAGTACTTGGATCTCCAGCCGTCCGGGTCGACGTCGGGACCGTTTCTGGCGGACGGGTCGACGATCGAGCCGGAGAACGTGTCGGTGCCCGCGCCGCTCGAGGACGTGGTCGCCTCGGCGATCGACTTGACGAACTCGATCCCCGTCAACGATCTGCACACGGTGATCACCGAACTCGGTAAGGCGTTCAACGGACAGGGCGACAACCTCACCAGGCTCGTCGATTCGCTGAACACCTTGTCGAAGGCCGGGGCCGACAATCTGCCGGAGACGATCTCGCTGATCCAGAACTCCAACGTGGTGTTGTCGACGCAGGCCGACCAGTCCGACGCGATCCTGACGTGGTCGCACAACCTCAACCTGATCACCGCGACGCTCGCGTCGGCGGACCCGGATGTGCGCCGCCTGCTCACCACGGGCACGGCGTCGGCGACGCAGTTGTCGGCGCTGATCCAGAAGAACGGCAACGATCTCGGGAAGGTCGTCGGTGATCTCGCCGAGGTGTCGCGGACCATCCAGCCGGCGACGTTCATGACGTCCGGGACGTTCGCGATGCTCTCGGCGTTGTCGGCGGGCAGTCACACCCCGGCGCCCGGGGACGGTCAGATCCACTTCGGCATCGTGCTCGAGATGAACAACCCCGCCACATGTACCAAGGGGTATGAGAGCACCTACAAGATGATCGACGACATCAAGAAGAAGGACCCCACGTTCGACATCCGCTACGACGACTTCCCGTTCAACAAGAGCGCCTCGTGTGATGTCCCGTTCGGCAATCCGACGGGCGTGCGCAGTGCCGATCGGACCGAATACGCCAACCCCGACACCCCGCAACCCTGGGACAACACGCCCAAGAAAGACCCCGACAAGCTGAACCTCAATCCGCTTGCCACCCAGCTGGGCTACCTGCTCGGTGTGCGGCCGGTGAACCCGGGCGGATTCGGTTACGGCGTCGGCCAGTGACGAAAGCCACTGCATGACGGGCGCCCTGCGACCCGTCCGACACGCAAGTTCGAGAAGAAGGAGCGATTGGCAACCTCTCAGGTCCAATCGTTACAGTGACGCGCGATGACCACAAAGAGTGACCCGAAGCGGTCCAGTACGCCCCAGAAGGCCGACAAGACAGCCAAGGGGGCGAAGGTGCAGCAGGGCGAGAACGCCCGGACGGGCAAGACCCGGACGGGCAAGACGCCGACCGGCAAGGCGGACTCCGGTGGTGATCGCCCATCGCCCACGGGCTCGGCTGTGGTCCGCAACATCGCCGGGGTGGTGGCGATCGTCGCCCTGGTCGCTGCGATCGCCTGCGTGGGCTGGTTCGGATACCGGGCCTACGAGGTCTATGCCGTGACGCAGCCCACCCAGCAGTCACGTGATGACGCCACGGGTGCCGCCGAGCAGGCGATGCTCAACGTCACCACGATCGATCCGAAGAAGATGGACACCTTCAACCAGCGGCTGCAGAGCAGCTTCGCCGGCGACGCGCTCGATCAGGTGCGCCAGCAGGTGGTGGCCACGCTGAATCCGCAGCTGCAGAAGGCCGGTGCGGAGGTCGGGTCGACGACCTCACGGGTGGTGCGGTCCGCGCCGACCGAGGTGAATCGCGACGAGGGCACCGCACAGGTGCTCGTCTACCTCGCAGTGAGCGGCCAGACGCCCGGACAGGCGACCGAGACACCCCACACGATGGGATTCCTGGTGGGCATGCAGAAGTTCGGCGACACCTGGAAGGCGGTGAAGGTGAGCCCGCTCGACGGCATCTCCTACGCCGACGACGGGTCCGCAGGAAACGGCCAGCAGCCTGCCCCGACCGACGCCCCGGCAGGTGGTAACTGATGGCACGCACCCCACGCGATCCCCGGCCCGGATACCGGCCCAAGGTCGCCGGATCGCGCCGATCTGCTGACGACACGGCCGAATCGGTGACGCCGGAGCCGGCTCCGAACGAGGAGCCCACGGTCGGCGAGACGGCCGCACCAGAGACGGCCGCACCAGAGACGGACACCGTGGAGACGACTGCAGCGGAGGCCGCGGTTGCCGAGCCGGGCGCTGCCGAGCCCGTCGAGAACACCTCTTGGTCGTCGGAAGAAGCTGCGACGGAAGAGGTTTCGCCCGAGTCCGGCACCGGTGAGTCCGGCACCGGCAAGTCCGGCGCCGATGCGGACGAGGCCGACGCCGTCGAATCCGATGTCGTCGAATCCGATGCCGTCGAATCCGATGTCGAGGGTGCGACGATCTCCCTGACCAAGCAGACCTCCGATGCCGCGGAGCCCGAACGCCCCGCGGGTAAGACCCGGCCGGTGTCGCGGGTGTCGACGATCAAGCCGCAGCCCGCCGCTGCCAAGCGGGGAAAGACCCAGCGCGGCAAGGGAACCGGATTCTCGGGGCCGGGTCGTGACAAGGCGGCGGCCAAGGACAGGGCAGCGCGCAATCGGGCCCGGCGTGGCTGGTTTCCCGGTCTTGTGATCGCGATCGTCGCCGGGGCGGCGGTGGTGCTCGGCGTCGTCGCGCTGGTCCTCGGTCTGCATCCGGGGGCGAGTGTCAGTGCGAACAAGGCATTTGTCGACCAGAAGGCGACCACCGATCTCACCTCGCAGGCGCAGTCCAAGTTCTGCACGGTCCAGGCGGCCCGCAGCAAGGACTTCGACAAGTGGGTCGCGTCGGCGCGCGCGGCACTGACAGGGGAGGCACTCACCCAGTTCAACCAGGGTGTGCCGACCATCAAGGAGCAGTTCGGCCAGCAAGACGTCACCAACGACTGCAAGGTCGACGCGGTGGGCGTCCGGGATCTCTCCGGCAGCTCCGATGGGTCCACCGCACAGGTGGTGTTGAACTTCGTCGCGTCGGGAACCGCGAACGGGACCCCGACCCAGAGCGTCATCGGGCGCTACCAGCTCGGCCTGGTCAAGCACGGCGATCAGTGGGTCATCGAGAGCTACGGCGACATCTGACGCCTCGAACCCCGGAAAGTTGTCGGATGGTCCGCTGAGCGGATCATCCGACAACTTTTGTGGCCTACGGAACCTCGTCTACCGGGCGTCGGGTCATCCGAAGACGCTGCGCACGCGGATGCGGGTGGCCGTGGCCGCGGTCGGACCGCGCGCAGTGCTGTCCGATGTTGCACGACGCCGACCTGCACGACGCCGACGGGCTGCCCGTGACCTCGGTGGCGCTGACGGTGCTCGACGCTGCCGACGGCGTCGGCGCCCGAGTCGTCGACAACGCGCTGCCGACTTCGTCTTCGACGCAGAGAAGGTGATAGTCGAGTTCGACGGCTTCGCGTTCCATCGCGCCGCGGTGACGTTCCGGCGGGACCGCACGAAGCGGAACAGGTGGATCGCGGCCGGCTACACGACGCTCAACTACACGTGGTCCGACGTCACCGGGTCTCCGGAGCGCGTCGCCGGCCAGGTCCGGGCAGCCCTCGTGGCGGAACAGGTTGCCCGATGAGTCGCCTCGCGGACCATCGGGCAACCTCTACGCGCGATGTCGGCAAATCGGCCAGGACTGGTCGGCGGGGCAAAAGCGACGAGTTCTTCGGCAAATCAGCGCGTAGCGCTTGACGTGACGGCGTCGGGGGGCCAATCTGTCACCAGCGAATTGCGCGCACGGCAGCCACGCGGCGTGTTCTCGCTTCCCGGCGTTGGTGTCGGCGGTGTGTCCCCTCGAGCGGCAGGCTCGGGCATCGGTGATCGCCGCTTGACACAGCGTGTTGTTTTCCTGCTATAGTTGGACGTTGCGCTGGCTGCCTCCTGTCCATCTATCGATCCTCCTTCCGCCCACCTTGTGTGAGCTGCGGTGATCGCCGATCCAGGTTTGTCACCAGCGAACGGCCCAATCAGCCACGCCACACAACGCACGGCATTGAACACATCGTGTTGGAAGGACGCACCTTGGCAGTCGACCGCCAGTCCACCTCAACAACCATCCCCGGCGCACCACATCGCGCCTCGTTCGCCAAGATCGGCGAACCCTTGGAGGTACCGGGCCTCCTCGACATCCAACTCGACTCCTTCGAATGGCTCGTCGGGTCGCCCGAATGGCGCGCGAAGGCCATCTCCCGCGGAGACGAGAACCCGTCCGGAGGCCTCGGCGACATCCTGCACGAGCTCTCGCCGATCGAGGATTTCTCGGGTTCGATGTCGCTGTCCTTCTCCGACCCGCACTTCGACGAGGTCAAGGCCTCTGTCGAGGAGTGCAAGGACAAGGACATGACGTATGCGGCCCCGCTGTTCGTCACCGCCGAGTTCATCAACAACAACACCGGCGAGATCAAGTCGCAGACCGTGTTCATGGGCGACTTCCCGATCATGACCGACAAGGGCAGCTTCATCATCAACGGCACCGAGCGTGTCGTGGTGTCGCAGCTGGTCCGTAGTCCGGGCGTGTACTTCGACTCGTCCATCGACAAGACCACCGAGAAGACCCTGCACACCGTCAAGGTCATCCCGAGCCGTGGCGCGTGGCTGGAATTCGACGTCGACAAGCGTGACACCGTCGGCGTGCGTATCGACCGCAAGCGCCGTCAGCCGGTCACCGTGCTGCTCAAGGCGCTCGGGTGGACGACCGAGGAGATCGCCGAGCGTTTCGGGTTCTCCGAGATCATGATGTCCACCCTGGAGAAGGACAACGCCGCCAACCAGGACGAGGCGCTGCTCGAGGTCTACCGCAAGCTGCGTCCGGGCGAGCCGCCGACCAAGGAGTCCGCGGAGAACCTCCTGGAGAACCTGTTCTTCAAGGACAAGCGCTACGACCTCGCCCGCGTCGGCCGGTACAAGATCAACAAGAAGCTCGGTCTGACGGAGAACCCGATGACCGGCGAGTCGGTGCTGACCCGCGAGGACATCGCCGCAACCGTCGAGTACCTGGTGCGTCTGCACGAGTCCGACCCGCACACCGTGACCTTCGCCAAGGTCGCCGGCCCGGCCGGGCTCGACGTGCCGATCGAGGTCGACGACATCGATCACTTCGGCAACCGTCGTCTGCGTACCGTGGGCGAGTTGATCCAGAACCAGATCCGCGTGGGCCTCTCGCGTATGGAGCGCGTCGTGCGTGAGCGCATGACGACCCAGGACGTCGAGGCGATCACCCCGCAGACCCTGATCAACATCCGTCCGGTCGTGGCGGCGATCAAGGAGTTCTTCGGAACCAGCCAGCTCTCGCAGTTCATGGATCAGAACAACCCGCTGTCGGGTCTGACCCACAAGCGTCGCCTGTCGGCGCTGGGCCCGGGCGGTCTGTCCCGTGAGCGTGCGGGCCTCGAGGTGCGCGACGTGCACCCGAGCCATTACGGCCGCATGTGTCCGATCGAGACCCCGGAAGGCCCGAACATCGGCCTCATCGGATCGCTGTCGGTGTACGCGCGGGTCAATCCGTTCGGCTTCATCGAGACCCCGTACCGCAAGGTCGTCGAGGGCGTCGTCAGCGACACCATCGAGTACATGACCGCTGATGAGGAGGATCGTTACCTCATCGGGCAGGCCAACACCACCTACGACGCGAACGGCAACATCACCGACGAGCGCGTCCTGGTCCGCAAGAAGGGCTCCGAGGTGGAGTTCGTCGACGCGGCACAGGTCGAGTACCTCGACGTCTCGCCGCGCCAGATGGTGTCGGTCGCGACCGCGATGATCCCGTTCCTCGAGCACGACGACGCCAACCGCGCCCTGATGGGTGCGAACATGCAGCGTCAGGCCGTGCCGCTGGTGCGTAACGAGTCGCCGCTGGTCGGCACCGGTATGGAGCTGCGTGCTGCCGTCGACGCCGGCGACGTCATCATCTCCGCGAAGACCGGCGTCGTCGAGGAGGTCTCGGCCGACTACATCACCGTGATGGCCGACGACGGCACCCGCGACACCTACCGGATGCGCAAGTTCGCGCGCTCGAACCACGGCACGTGCGCCAACCAGCGCCCCATCGTGGACGAGAGCCAGCGGGTCGAGGCCGGTCAGGTCCTCGCCGACGGGCCCTGCACCGAGAACGGTGAGATGGCCCTGGGCAAGAACCTGCTCGTGGCGATCATGCCGTGGGAGGGTCACAACTACGAGGACGCGATCATCCTGAGCCAGCGGCTCGTGGAGGAGGACGTGCTCACCTCGATCCACATCGAGGAGCACGAGATCGATGCCCGCGACACCAAACTCGGTGCCGAGGAGATCACTCGTGACATCCCCAACGTGTCCGATGAGGTGCTCGCCGATCTCGACGAGCGCGGCATCGTGCGCATCGGTGCCGAGGTTCGGGACGGCGACGTCCTGGTCGGCAAGGTCACCCCGAAGGGCGAGACCGAACTGACCCCGGAGGAGCGCCTGCTGCGCGCGATCTTCGGCGAGAAGGCGCGCGAGGTGCGCGACACCTCGCTGAAGGTGCCGCACGGTGAGACCGGCAAGGTCATCGGTGTGCGCGTGTTCAGCCGTGACGACGACGACGATCTGCCGCCCGGCGTCAACGAGCTGGTCCGCGTGTACGTGGCGCAGAAGCGCAAGATCCAGGACGGCGACAAGCTCGCCGGCCGCCACGGCAACAAGGGCGTCATCGGCAAGATCCTGCCCGCCGAGGACATGCCCTTCCTGCCCGACGGCACCCCCGTCGACATCATCCTGAACACGCACGGTGTGCCGCGTCGTATGAACATCGGCCAGATCCTGGAGACCCACCTCGGGTGGATCGCCAAGGCCGGCTGGAACATCGACGTCGCCACCGGGGTGCCGGATTGGGCGTCGAAGCTGCCCGAGGACATGTACTCGTCGGCCCCCGACACCAACACCGCCACCCCGGTGTTCGACGGTGCCCGCGAGGAGGAGCTGACAGGGCTGTTGTCCTCGACGCTGCCCAACCGTGATGGCGAGGTGATGGTCAACGGCGACGGCAAGGCGATGCTGTTCGACGGTCGCTCCGGCGAGCCGTTCCCGTATCCCGTCGCGGTCGGCTACATGTACATCATCAAGCTGCACCACCTCGTCGACGACAAGATCCACGCACGCTCGACCGGTCCGTACTCGATGATCACCCAGCAGCCGCTCGGCGGTAAGGCCCAGTTCGGTGGCCAGCGCTTCGGTGAGATGGAGTGCTGGGCGATGCAGGCCTACGGCGCCGCCTACACCCTGCAGGAGCTGCTGACGATCAAGTCCGACGACGTGGTCGGCCGCGTGAAGGTGTACGAGGCGATCGTCAAGGGCGAGAACATCCCCGAGCCCGGCATCCCCGAGTCGTTCAAGGTGCTCCTCAAGGAGCTCCAGTCGTTGTGCCTCAACGTCGAGGTGCTCTCGAGTGACGGCGCCGCGATCGAGATGGCCGACTCCGACGACGAGGATCTCGAGCGCGCCGCGGCGAACCTGGGTATCAACCTGTCGCGCAACGAATCCGCCACCGTCGACGATCTCGCCAACTGATTCTCACCGACGAACAAGAGCTCGAAAGGTAACAAGTGCTCGACGTCAACTACTTCGACGAACTGAAGATCGGCCTGGCCACGGCCGATGACATCCACAACTGGTCGTACGGTGAGGTCAAGAAGCCGGAGACCATCAACTACCGCACGCTCAAGCCCGAGAAGGACGGCCTGTTCTGCGAGAAGATCTTCGGACCGACTCGCGACTGGGAGTGCTACTGCGGCAAGTACAAGCGCGTGCGTTTCAAGGGCATCATCTGTGAGCGTTGCGGGGTCGAGGTCACCAAGGCCAAGGTCCGCCGCGAGCGGATGGGCCACATCGAGCTGGCCGCACCGGTCACCCACATCTGGTACTTCAAGGGTGTGCCGAGCCGGCTGGGCTACCTGCTCGACCTGGCGCCGAAGGATCTCGAGAAGATCATCTACTTCGCCGCCTACGTGATCACCGCCGTCGACGACGAACTGCGCCACAACGAGCTGTCCACGCTCGAGGCGGAGATCGAGGTCGAGAAGAAGGGTGTCGCCGATCAGCGCGACGCCGATCTCAACGAGCGTCAGCAGAAGCTCGAGGCCGATCTCGCCGAGTTGGAGGCCGAGGGCGCCAAGTCCGACGTGCGCCGCAAGGTACGCGACGGTGCCGAGCGCGAGATGCGTCGCATGCGTGACGCGGTTCAGCGTGAGCTCGATGGCCTCGAGGAGCTGTGGGACAAGTTCGTCAAACTTGCTCCCGGCGATCTGATCATCGACGAGAAGCTCTACCACCAGCTGCAGGATCGCTACGGTGAGTACTTCACCGGCGCCATGGGTGCCGAGGCGATCAAGAAGCTGCTCGAGACCTTCGACATCGATGCCGAGGCCGAGTCGCTGCGCGAGACCATCCGCAGCGGCAAGGGCCAGAAGAAGCTGCGTGCGCTCAAGCGACTCAAGGTCGTCGCCGCGTTCCAGCAGTCGGGTAACTCGCCGCTGGGCATGGTGCTCGATGCCGTGCCGGTGATCCCGCCGGAGCTACGTCCGATGGTGCAGCTCGACGGTGGCCGCTTCGCGACCTCCGACCTCAACGATCTGTACCGCCGCGTCATCAACCGCAACAATCGCCTCAAGCGACTGATCGACCTCGGTGCCCCCGAGATCATCGTCAACAACGAGAAGCGGATGCTGCAGGAGTCGGTCGACGCACTGTTCGACAACGGTCGCCGCGGCCGTCCGGTCACCGGACCGGGTAACCGCCCGCTGAAGTCGCTGAGCGATCTGCTCAAGGGCAAGCAGGGCCGGTTCCGTCAGAACCTGCTCGGCAAGCGTGTCGACTACTCGGGCCGTTCGGTCATCGTGGTCGGTCCGCAGCTGAAGCTGCACCAGTGCGGTCTGCCCAAGCTGATGGCACTCGAGCTGTTCAAGCCGTTCGTGATGAAGCGTCTGGTCGATCTCAATCAGGCCCAGAACATCAAGAGCGCCAAGCGCATGGTCGAGCGTCAGCGTCCGGCCGTGTGGGACGTCCTCGAAGAGGTCATCGCCGAGCATCCGGTTCTGCTGAACCGTGCGCCGACGCTGCACCGCCTCGGTATCCAGGCCTTCGAGCCGCAGCTGGTGGAAGGCAAGGCCATCCAGCTGCACCCGTTGGTGTGTGAGGCGTTCAACGCCGACTTCGACGGTGACCAGATGGCCGTGCACCTGCCCCTGAGTGCGGAGGCGCAGTCCGAGGCACGCATTCTCATGCTGTCGTCGAACAACATCCTGTCGCCGGCCTCGGGTCGTCCGCTGGCCATGCCCCGTCTGGACATGGTGACCGGCCTGTACTACCTGACCACCCTCAAGGAGGGTGTGGCAGGGGAGTACCGGGCCGCCACCGACGACAGCCCCGAGGAAGGGGTGTACTCCACCCCGGCCGAGGCCATCATGGCTGTCGACCGCGGTGCGCTCACCGTGCAGTCGCGGATCAAGGTGCGGCTGACCGATCAGCGTCCGCCCGCCGACGTCGAGGCTGCCGAGTTCCCCGACGGCTGGCGCTTCGGGCAGCCGTGGACCACGGTGACCACCCTGGGCCGCGTGCTGTTCAACGAGCTGTTGCCGGCCGAGTACGCCTTCGTCGACGAGCAGATGCCGAAGAAGCGTCAGGCCGCGATCATCAACGATCTCGCCGAGCGTTATCCGATGATCGTCGTCGCGCAGACCGTCGACAAGCTCAAGGATGTGGGCTTCTACTGGGCCACCCGTTCGGGTGTCACCGTGTCGATGGCCGACGTGCTGGTGCCGCCGCAGAAGGCCGAGATCCTCGAGCGTTACGAGGAGCGTGCCGACGGGCTGGAGCGCAAGTTCCAGCGCGGTGCCCTGACCCCGGACGAGCGGCGTGAAGCGCTGGTCGAGATCTGGAAGCAGGCCACCGAAGAGGTCGGTAAGGCCATGGAGGACTACTACCCCGACGACAACCCGATCGCGATGATCCCGAAGTCGGGTGCGACCGGAAACATGACCCAGGTCCGTAACCTCTCGGGCATGAAGGGTCTGGTGACCAACCCGAAGGGTGAGTTCATCCCGCGCCCGATCAAGTCCTCGTTCCGTGAGGGCCTGACCGTCGCGGAGTACTTCATCAACACCCACGGTGCCCGAAAGGGTCTGGCCGACACCGCACTTCGCACCGCCGACTCGGGTTACCTGACCCGTCGTCTGGTGGACGTCAGCCAGGATGTCATCGTCCGCGAGACCGACTGTGCCACCGAGCGTGGCATCGTCGTGCAGCTCGGTGAGCTGCAGGCCGACGGCTCGATCATCCGGGACGCGCATGTCGAGACCTCGGCGTACGCGCGCACCCTGGCCGCCGACGCCCTCGACACCGACGGCAACGTCGTCGTCGAGCGCGGACACGACCTGGGCGACCCGGCGATCGAGGCCCTGCTGGCGGCCGGCATCACACAGGTCAAGGTCCGTTCGGTCCTGACCTGCGGGACCGGCACCGGGGTCTGCGCGATGTGCTACGGACGGTCGATGGCCACCGGCAAGCTCGTCGACATCGGCGAGGCGGTCGGCATCATCGCCGCCCAGTCGATCGGTGAGCCCGGTACCCAGCTGACCATGCGTACCTTCCACCAGGGTGGCGTCGGTGACGACATCACCGGTGGTCTGCCGCGTGTGCAGGAGCTCTTCGAGGCGCGCGTGCCCAAGGGTGTCGCGCCGATCGCGGAGGTCTCCGGCCGGACCCGTCTCGAGGACGACGACCGCTTCTACAAGATCACGATCATCCCCGATGACGGATCGGAAGAGGTTGTCTACGACAAGATCTCGAAGCGTCAGCGTCTGCGTGTGTTCAAGCACGAGGACGGCTCCGAGCGTCTGCTCGCCGACGGCGACCACGTCGAGGTCGGCCAGCAGCTCATGGAGGGTTCGGCGAACCCGCACGAGGTGCTGCGTGTGATGGGCCCGCGTCAGGTGCAGGTGCACCTGGTCAACGAGGTCCAGGAGGTCTACCGCAGCCAGGGTGTGTCGATCCACGACAAGCACATCGAGACCATCGTGCGTCAGATGCTGCGTCGCGTGACGATCATCGACTCGGGTTCGACGGAGTTCCTGCCCGGTTCGCTCACCGAGCGGGCCGAGTTCGAGGCCGCCAACCGTCGCGTCGTGACCGAGGGCGGCGAGCCCGCGGCCGGTCGTCCGGTGCTCATGGGTATCACCAAGGCATCGCTGGCCACCGACTCGTGGCTGTCGGCGGCGTCGTTCCAGGAGACCACGCGTGTCCTGACCGATGCGGCCATCAACAGCCGCAGCGACAAGCTGATCGGTCTCAAGGAGAACGTGATCATCGGTAAGCTGATCCCGGCCGGTACCGGCATCAACCGGTACCGCAACATCCAGGTTCAGCCGACCGAGGAGGCGCGCGCCGCGGCCTACGCGATGCCCGCCTACGACGACACCTACTACAGCCCGGACGGCACCTTCGGTGCACCGGCCGGCGCTGCGGTGCCGCTCGACGATTACGGCTTCTCCAGCGGCGACTACCGGTAGTCACCACAGCCGAAAGACCAACGGCCCCCGCACCTCTCGGTGCGGGGGCCGTTGTCGTAGGAGCCTGGTGCTACTGTTCGTGGCGGTACGGCAGGTACTGGACATTCCAGTGGTTGCCGTCGGGATCGTCGAAGTAGACGAAGTGACCCCACGGCTGGATGTCGATGTCGGAGACGTCGATGCCGGCGTCCTGCAGCTGCCGGTGGGCGGCCTCGATGTCGGAGACGCACAGCATCAGCGTGCCTGCGCTGGGTGGGGTGCCCTCGATGAGGCCTTTGCCGAATGCGATCGAGCATCTCGATCCCGGTGGCGTCATCTGCACGAAGCGGACGTCGTCCGACGGGGACTGATCGTGGTCGGGGTGGAAGCCGACGCGCGTGTAGAACTCCTTGGCGCGGTCGACGTCGGTGACGGGCAGAAATGCGACTTCCAGTGTCCAGTCCATGGTGTCCAGCCTCTCGGTTCGGTGTCCGCATCCGGGCTCGTATCGCTCGAATGGGCCCAGACTCCCAGGTATTGCGGACAACTCCGGTCCGGTTCAGCTCACCATGACGCCGAACATGATGGCCATACCGACGGCCATGAAGACCTGGCACAGGTCGCCGGCGAAGGTCATCAGGTCCGCCGACGACGCGCCGGCGGCGCGACGCCGAACGAAGTACAGATAGAGCCAGACGAAGGCGGCGATCGCGAAGCCGATGGCGAGGACCCAGTTGATCGGTGCCACGTAGGCGGGCTGTGCGGTGTGGTGATGCATGTCCATGCCGGGCATGTCCATCCCCGGCATCCCCGGCATGTCGCCCATATCCGAGTGGTCGTGGGCCAGCACCGTCGTCGACGTCGGCCCGATGGCGAGCGAGAGCGCTTGCGGGGCATCGCTTCCCGGCAGCAGGCTGCCGTTCATCAACGCATACATCCAGGCCATCGCGCCCATCATCGCGGCGTGATAGACCGCGGCGAGCCGACCCCACCCCGTCGTCGTCGGCGGCACACAACCGCAGTCGTCGGCCGGGCGCAGGGACTGGCGCAATGCCAGGGTGAGCAGGAACCACACCGCCGCCGCGATGAAGAACACCATCGGTCCGACGGTCGGCCAGTCCGCACTGAACGGCCACGCCATCACCGCCATCGCCACCGACATCACCAGATGCAGGACGTGCCCGACGATGGCCTGCCAAGGCATCGGGCGGACGACGATCAGATAGACGCACTGTGCGGCGGCCAGCGCGAAGAGCACGGTGACCACCCACCGCAGGACGATGTCGTCGATCATCGACCAACCTCGGTGCCCGCGGCTTCGGGGGCGGCCGGCTGCCTGCGTACCGCGATCATGCCGCGGGCGGTGTCGACGAGCACGAACAGCGCCAACGGGATTCCGAACCAGGGCAGGAACCAGCCGAGAATCGCGGCGACGACCACCACGCCCACCGCCTCGGCCGGGCGCAGGCTGCCCAATGCGCCTCGCCGCGGGGCGCGCGGCAGGTGGCGGTCGTCCCTGGTGGGCCGACGGCGCCACCACATCAGGTAGCCGCGCACGATGACGCTGACGAGTCCGATACCCAACAGCACCAGCGCGATCTGGTTGATGATGCCGAACAGACCCATGTGCGCGCTGATGGCCCACTTGGTCAGCTTCGCCATGAGCGGCCACTGCGCGAAGTCGACGCGGTCGGTGACGGCGAAGGTCGTCGGGTCGACGGCGATGGAGTCGTAGTGGCTCGGGTAGCCGCGCGCATTCTCCGCGACCGTCCACGCCGATCCCCGCTCGGTCGGCGGCGTGATGTTCATCGGAGCGACCAGTCCGGCCCGTTGGGCGGTCTCGTACACGCGGGTGAAGTCGTTGTTGCCGATCGTGGGCGCCGTCGGCGATGAGGAGGGCGGCACGGAGGGCGCTGTCGGCAGTGTGCTGGGCGCTGTCGTCGACACCGACCGCTCCGTCCACGACATGTCGCTGCGCAGATCACCGATGTGGCCACCGGCATACCGCGACCAGCTCAGACCCGACGCCGACAACCCGATCAGGCCGATGATGATCCAGACCCCGACGGCTCCGTGCCAGCTCAGGGTGCGGCCCCGGCGCGGCGCGTTGCGGTCGGGGGTCAGCAGGCGGCGCAGTTTGTGGGTGCGTCGGCGGTGCCCGATCCACAGCGCCAGGCCGCCGAGGGCCACCACCCAGAGCCAGCTCGCGCCGATCTCGCTGTAGTTCCGGCCGACGTCGCCGAGGTGCAGATTGCGATGCAGGTCGTCGAACCATGCGCGTACCGGCAGCCATTCACCCGAGGTGTTGAGCGCGCCGCGGACGTCGCCGGTGTACGGGTCGACGAATACGGTCCGGCTGCGACCGGCGGGCACGTCGGCCGCGGAGAGGAGCACCCGCGTCGTCTCCCCGGCACGTGGGGCCGGCGTGACCGACGTGATCGTGCCCTCCGGGTGGGCCCGGCGGGCCGCGGCGACCTGCTCGGACATCGGGAGTTCGGCGGTGCCGACGTGGTCGACGGTCAGTTCGTGGGCATACACGGCACGGTCGAGCTGCGGGATCAGCGCGTAGAGCGTGCCGGTGATCGCCGCGACCAGCAGAAACGGGCCGATCAGGATGCCGGCGTAAAAGTGCCACCGCAGCAGGAACGGTCGCCAGCGGTCCGCCGCGCCGCCCGTGCTGGTGGGCGCAGACGACGGGTCTGTGCGGGCCGTCGGCCGAGGAGGGACGCCGGCGGGCTGTGTGGTCACCACGTGTGAAGTCCTGCTTTCGGCTGGCGGGCAATCAGAGGGTCGAGACCCCGGTGCGTGTCAACGGTTCCGGTGCATTCGGGAACAGAGGTCGCGTCCGACCGGTGATTGGTTCCCGACAATATCTGTGTCGTGCGTCACCAGAGATCGGGCGGGGCCCTCGGTGACGGCGCGCGTCGTCATGCACTCTCGCCCAGTCGAACTTCGTCAGCCTGAATATCGTTCGCCCAGTGCGGCTTTCATCGACGAGGATTTCGGAGAACGTGGGTGACTTCGCCTGGACAGCTCGCGCGATGTGGTCTAAGTTACTCCTCAGTACCGAAAATACTCTTGGGTAACCCGACGATGGGGGATCTCGTCGGATCACAACCCGAAACGGTGGGGGGCACGAGCATGTTTGATTATGCGGAATGCGAAACACGTACTAGTCGAAGGTTTCTCGGTGGAACGGCGATCCTGGAAGCGTTCGACGTCGAGGAAGTGATCGTCTTGCCCGCGCTGCGAATGCTGTTGCGCGCTGCTCACCCACACTCGGACCCGTCCGACGCGGCGCCCGGGGACGAGTTCGGCCTCGCGCCACTGGATGAGTCGGCCACCGCTGCGGTGCATTCGTCGATCGCACGTCATCTGCGTACCAGTGATGTTCTCGCGGACATGCTGCGCGAGTGCGCCGGGGACGGCGAGGCCGGCGCCTCGCTGCGCGGTGTGGCCGGCGCACTCCCGGTGCGGGCACAGGGGTTTCTGCTCTCGGATGCGAGCAGGTCCGGCCATCCCGTCCGCAGTGACCTGGTGCGACTTGCCTTTCTGCTGGTTGCCGCGCACACGTTGAGTGATCCCACGGACGTCGCCACCGCCTCGCGTTCGTTGAATCTGGTACCGCCACCCCTGCATCGTGACCGTGCCATGATGAAACAAGTTCTCGCCCAACTGGTCCCGGCATTCTCGAGCTCGCAGCGGTCCTGGTTGGAGATCACCGTCAGCAAGGCGGCGTCGTTCTTCTCGGTACCCGACGAGAAACGCCTGCCCGCCACCGGCGATTTGCGGCTGGCCGAGGGCACCTCGGATCTGACGCTGCTGCGCTACAACCGCCATTCCCTTGCGCTGGCCTGCGATCAGGCCGGGCTGAGTCTGGCGGGTTCGGTCTGAGCGAGAGCTGACCGCGGGCGCTGCGCCGGCGGTATCGTGACCGATGTGAGCGCGCCGAGGACGCAACGCTATCGGTGGCTTCTCCATATCGATCTCGACCAATTTCAGGTCGCGGTGGAGCGACTGCGCAGCCCGGAGCTCACCGGGGTGCCGGTGATCGTCGGTGGCAACGGCGATCCCGCCGAGGCGCGCAAGGTGGTCACGTGTGCGTCCTATGAGGCCCGGGCAGTGGGCGTGCGAGCCGGGATGCCGCTGCGCGCGGCGTATCGCAAGATGCCCGACGCGGTGTACCTGCCACTCGACATGGCGGCCTACGATGTGGCCTCTGCGCAGGTCATGGAAACCTTGCGGGAGTCGGGCCATCCGATCGAGGTATGGGGATGGGACGAGGCCTACGCGGGGGTGGCGACCGGGTCCGACAGCCAGATCACCGACGTCGCGAAGGGCCTGCGGGCGCAGGTGTTCGAGCGCAGCGGGCTGTCGTGCCGGGTCGGCATCAGCGACAACAAGCAACGCGCGAAGATGGCCACCGGATTTGCCAAACGCGACGAGTCGGCGGGCGGGGTGTTCCTGCTCGACGACCGTAACTGGCTCGCGCTCATGGGCGATGCTCCGACGCGCGACCTGTGGAGCGTCGGACCGCGGACCGCAGACAAACTCGCCGAGATGGGGATCGCCACCGTCAACGATCTCATCGCCACGCCCCGCGACGACCTCATCGCGAGATTCGGTCCGCATCAAGGTAATTGGCTATACGTCCTGTGTCGTGGCGGGGGCGATGCCACCATCACCGCCGAACCATTCGTGGCCAAATCCCACTCGAAGTCGCGGACCTTCGCCGCCGACCTCACCGCGATGGACGACATCAGTGCGGCGGCCGCGGCACTCACCGACGAACTTCTCACCCAGGTGGTCGCGGAAGGACGCGTGGCGTTTCGGGTGGCGGTCACCGTGCGGACCACCACCTTCTACACCCGCACCAAGTCGCGCAAGCTGCCGGCGCCGACCACCGACGCCGCGATCATCACGCCCGTCGTCGACGAATTGCTGCAGAAGTTCGAGCAGGGCCGGCCGATCCGACTGCTCGGCGTGCGCCTCGACCTCGTCTGACCCTGTTCACCCGTGCCGCTCACGCGTTACCGTGAGATGTGCCGCTCGAACGTCATCACCGCCGCCGGACTCACTTTGCGCGCTCTGGGTTACGCACCGCGACCATGGTGTTCGCCATGGTGCTCACGGTCGCGGGCGCGTTGTGGTGCAACGCCGGGACGGCACCCGCGGCACCGGCGGCATCATCCAGCCCGCCGCTGCCGGTACGCTACGACTTCCTGGCCGGAATCTCTGCCGAACTCGCCCACCCCGGCGGATCGTTGCCCGGCACCAACGACTATTCGTGCCGAGGATCGGCGGCGCATCCGCGGCCGGTGATCCTCGTCCACGGCAGTGGTGGTGGCAGACAGACGAATTGGGCCACCCTGGCGCCGGTCCTGGCCAATGCGGGCTACTGCGTATTCGCCCCGACCTACGGAGCGCTGGGCACGGTCTGGCCGGTGTCGGCGCTCGGTGGCCTCGGGCCCAAACCCGACAGTGCTTGGCAGCTCAAGGAATTCATCGACCGGGTGCGGCAGGCGACCGGCAGCGAGCAGGTCGACATCGTCGGGCATTCCCTGGGCACCGAGATCCCGACGTACTGGATGAAATACCTCGGCGGTCGCGGTCACGTCGCCCACTACGTGTCGCTGGCACCGTACTGGCGCCAAGGGCCCGACGACGACGATGTGCGCGGTGAGACCATTGCGGCATTCCGTGCGCGCCTGGGCATACCGGCGCCCACTCGCCCGGCCTGCCCCGAATGCCGGCCGGCGCCAACGGATCTCGACTTCAACCAGGCAGTGCGCCAGCCCACGCCCTATCTGCCCGGCGTCCGCTACACGAACATCGTCACCCGCCACGACGAGATCGTCACCCCGTACGACGTCGGCATCCTGGCCGGCCCGGCAGGCACGAGTACAAGCGTCACCAACATCGTTGTGCAGGACGGCTGCCCGGCCGACCACTCCGACCATCTGTCGATCGTGGCGAACCCGCGGTCCGCGGCGCTGGTGCTCAATGCCCTCGACCCCGCACACCCGCGGCCGGTCCCGTGCGTGCCGGTCTCGCCGGTGTCGCCGCTGCTCGGTCAGTTGACGTCAGTCGGGTGAGGTCGGTCAATTGACGACATAGGTGAGCAACATGCGCACGAACGCATCGGTCGTGCGCTCCACCGACACGGTGTCGCCCGTCATCACATAACCGAGGGTGAGCCCGTCGGACACTGCGACGACGGCCGGCGCCAGCTCCTCTTCGGGCACCGTCCAACGGAACCCGCCCAGCCGGGCACCCTCGCGCAGCATGCGGACGACCAGTTCGGTGTAGCGCGAATACAGATACCGGGCCAGCGATTCCAGGCCCGGCGTCCGGCGGGCGAACAGCCCCAGCGAGATGAGTGCGTGCTCGCGCGTGGCATTGCCGACGACGTCTCCGGCAAATGTCTCGAAACCGGCGCGGAGTACCTCGGCCGGATCGAGCGACGAGGTACTCGACAGTTCCTCGAGTGAACGCACCCGCTCGGTGAGTGCGTCGAGCTCCTCGTTGATGCCGTATTCGGCGGCCGCCGCGAGCAGCGCGTCGCGACTGTCGAACGCGTAGAACAAACCCGATTGCGGGACGCCTGCCTCCTCGGCGATACGCCGCGTGGTGGCGCTCTCGACCCCTTCGGTCGCGATGACCCGCAGAGTGGCCTCGATCGTAAGCCGGCGCCGCTCGGCGACACTGCGCCGCATCTACTCTCCTGCGAACCCTAGACGAAATGGACTCTTGGGATCTTACCCATCGGTGTCCCGACCACCGGAGTCAGTGGTCGGGACGGTCACCCGATGACGGCGGCCGCGGGACCCGGAGACCGACGATGTGCGCGTCGGGGTCGTACTCGAGGCCGATGTCCCGCCACGGCGCGCCGACCCGCACGATCGCGTACGCCGATGTCGGGAAGCGCTCGATCTCGCCGTCCGGGTCAAGGGTCAGTGCGGTGGCCGGCATCCCCGGTTCGTGGCCGACGATCAACAGGCATCGCGCGTCGGCGGGGGCGTGGATGCGGATCGATTCGAGGACGTCGAAGGCGCTGCCGCCGTAGATGTCGTCGAGGTAGACGGCCGGCGCGGAGAACCCGGTGCGTTCGAGGGTTTCGCGGGTACGGGTGGCCGTCGAGCACAGCGCGGCGTCGACGGGCAGTCCCTCGTCGGCCATCCACCGGCCGGCGAGGGCGGCCTCGCGGCGCCCGCGGTCGGCGAGTGGGCGTTCATGATCTCCGGTACCGGACGGATATCCGGACTTACCGTGCCGCATCAGGATCAGCGTGCGGGCCGGTGAACCGTCGCTCATGCCACGCCGGCGCGGGCCGAGGTCCGGGGCCGCTGTGCCGCGGCCAGGACCTGGGCCGTCGCCCGCCAGGCCGCGGCCTCCTGCCGGTAGAAACAGGCGAGTTCGGAGTGCTCGTCCCCATCGTCCCCGTCGCCGCCGCCGTCGCCGTCGGCGTGCTCTGCGAGGTCGTCGAGTTCGGCTGCCTCATCGAGGCACTCGGAGATCACATGTGTGATGAGGGAGGCGTCGGTACACACGGCTTCGATCGTGGTCACATCGAGCGTCGCGAGGATTTCGAGGTCTGGTCGCAACCGCATGGTTCCAACCTACGACGTGTATACCTCGCCGGGCGGGTAGCCACACCGTAGCCTGGGCACGTGCATTCCTGGGTTCCCGCGCTCCTCGCGGTTCTCGCGGCGCTGTTGATCGCCGGCGGAACCGTGCAGCGGCAGCGCGCGTCCCGGGCCTCGGGTGCGATCACTCGTGGCTGGTGGGTCGGGGCGTCGATCGCCGTGGTGGGTTTCGCGCTGCAGGCCGCGGCGCTCGGACTCGGATCGATCCTGCTGGTGCAACCCCTCGTCGTCCTCGCGGTGCTGTTCGCCTTACCGCTCGAGGCGTGGGCCGACCGGCGGCACCCGGCGCGTCGGGAGTGGGCGTGGGGCGCGGTGCTCGTGGTCTGCGTGGCGACGTTCCTGCTCATCGCGCGTCCCGAGCCCTCGGTGCGGCGGCCCCACGACCTGGTCGTCTGGGCGACCGTCGCGGCGGTCATCGGCGTGATCGTGGCGTGCGTGATCTGCGCCGAGCGGTCGACACCGCACTATCGGGCGTTGTTCTACGGGCTCGCCGCCGGCACATTGTTCGGGGTATCGGCGCTGCTCATCAAGACCATCGTCTATCAGCTGATCAACCATCCGGCGCATCTGTTCGTCCACCCAGAGCTCTACCTGTTCGTGGTGGTGGCGACGGGGGCGGTGGTGGTCCAGCAGAGGGGCTTCGGCGCAGGCGATCTGCAGACGTCGTTTCCGGCGATGAACGTGATGGAGCCCGCCGTCGCGATGGCGTTGGGCGTGGTGCTGCTCGGCGAGAACCTCAAGGTGTCGACGACGACGGCGCTGTTCCTCGGTGTCGTCCTCGCCGTCATGATCCGTTCGGTCGTGGAGCTCGCGAAGGAGGCGGCCGTGCGCTGCGGCACGTTGCCCGCCCAGGCGCCCGGACCCGGCAGTGACTTCGACGGTGATCAGGTCAGACGTTTGCCGGATCGATCACCGGGATCAGATTCCGGGCCCACTGCGCGGCCATCACGCTCGGCCTGATCCCCGACGAGTTGTCGTGGCGGGCGTGCTCGCCCACCTGGGTCGCGCCGCGCGCGACGAGCTTCTCGGCCATCAGCTCGCCACCGAGATTGAACGTCTCGCCGTAGACCATGTCGCCGAGGCCGAACACCGCGAAACGCAGGCCGGACAGATCGGGGGCGAGCGCCTCGAGTTCGTCGGCGAATGGCTCGGCGCCCATCGGCAGATCGCCCGAACCCGACGTCGAGCAGACGACCACCAAGAAGTCCGCGGGGTCGAGGTCTGCCACCGCGAACTCGCTCATGTCGTAGATCGCCGGATCGTGGGCGGTGACCAGAACGTCGGTGGCCCGAACGTCGGCTGCCAAGACATCGGCTGCCAGGACGTCGGCTATGGCGTCGGCGACCAGCTCACTCGTGCCGGTTTCGGTGCCGTAGAGGATGACGACGGACATGGAAGCCTCCTTCGCAAGGGATGCAAGGCTAGCCTAACTCGCGCTGGTCATCGAGGGCTATGACGCGGGGCACTGCCTGTCGGAATCCGGGCCTTGCGCAATTACTAGGATATCCTAGTATTGGAAATGTTCCGCACCCCCGAGCCGAAGTCCAGGTGATCGCGTGGCCAGCCCGACCTCTACCCCGTCCATCCCGCACTACCTCGACGGCGCAAAGGTGACCGCCGAGGGCGGCCGCTTCGCCGACGTCTTCAACCCGAGTACCGGTGCCGTCGTCGCGCAGGTTCCGTTGGCGAGCGCCGACGACGTCGCCACGGCGGTCGCCACGGCCACGGCGGCGCAGAAGGAATGGGCCGCGTGGAATCCGCAGCGACGCGCCCGGGTGCTCATGCGCTTTGTCGACCTGGTCAACCAGCACGCCGACGAGATCGCGACCACGCTGTCGCTCGAGCACGGCAAGACCCACGCCGACGCGCTCGGCGACATCCAGCGCGGTATCGAAGTCATCGAATTCGCCATCGGCATCCCGCATCTGATCAAGGGCGGATTCACCGAAGGTGCGGGGTCGGGGATCGATGTGCACTCGATCCGGCAGCCGCTCGGTGTGGTCGCGGGCATCACGCCGTTCAACTTCCCCGCGATGATCCCGCTGTGGAAGGCCGGTCCGGCATTGGCCTGCGGCAACGCGTTCATCCTCAAACCCAGCGAGCGGGACCCGTCGGTGCCGGTGCGGCTGGCCGAATTGTTCAGTGAGGCAGGACTTCCCGACGGAGTCTTTCAGGTGGTCCACGGCGACAAGGAGGCGGTCGACGCGCTGCTGACCCATCCCGACGTCAAGGCCCTGGGTTTTGTCGGCAGCTCCGACATCGCCGAGTACATCTACTCGACCGCCGCCGCCAACGGCAAACGCTCGCAGTGCTTCGGTGGAGCGAAGAACCACATGATCATCATGCCCGACGCCGATCTCGACCAGGCCGTCGACGCGTTGATCGGCGCCGGATACGGCAGCGCCGGTGAACGTTGTATGGCGATCAGTGTGGCGGTGCCGGTCGGGGAGCAGACCGCAGAACGGTTGCGCGCCAAGCTCGTCGACAAGGTGAACGCCCTGCGGGTCGGGCATTCCCTGGACCCGAAGGCCGATTACGGGCCGCTGGTGAGCGCGGCCGCACTCGAGCGGGTCCGCCACTACATCGGCAAGGGCATCGAGGAGGGTGCCGAACTCGTCGTCGACGGTCGCGAACGCACCAGCGACGAACAGACCTTCGGCGACGATGACCTGTCGAACGGCTTCTTCCTCGGACCGACCCTGTTCGACCACGTCACCAAGGACATGTCGATCTACACCGACGAGATCTTCGGTCCGGTGCTCGCCGTCGTGCGTGCCGGCGACTACGAGGAGGCACTGGCGCTGGCCTCGGAGCACCAGTACGGTAACGGGGTCGCGATCTTCACCCGCGACGGCGACGCGGCCCGCGATTTCACCGCGCGCGTCGAGGTCGGCATGGTCGGCGTCAACGTACCGATCCCGGTTCCGGTGGCCTACTACACTTTTGGCGGCTGGAAGCGCTCGGGATTCGGCGACCTCAACCAGCACGGCCCGGCGTCGATCGAGTTCTACACCAAGACCAAGACCGTCACCACACGCTGGCCGTCGGGAATCAAGGATTCGGCGGGCGCCGAGTATGACGGCCGCGCCGAATTCGTCATCCCGACGATGGACTGAGCGTCGATGACGACCTTCGTGGATTCCGGTCTTGACGCCGACGAACGGGTGATCGTCGAGACCGCGGCCGACTTCGCTGCGAAACGACTTGCGCCACACGCGCTCGAATGGGATGCGGCGCATCACTTTCCGGTGACGGAGCTGCGTGAGGCGGCGCGGCTGGGCATGGGGGCGATCTACTGTGCCGAGGACGTCGGCGGCAGCGGGTTGCGCCGGCTGGACGGGGTGCGCATCTTTCAGCAACTCGCCTACGCGGACCCGGCGGTCGCGGCGTTCCTGTCGATCCACAACATGTGTACGTGGATGGTCGACGAGTACGGCACCACCGAGCAACGCGCGCACTGGGTGCCGCGGCTGGCGAGTATGGACACGGTGGCCAGTTACTGCCTCACCGAGCCCGGTGCGGGATCGGACGCCGCGGCGCTGACCACACGTGCCGAGCGCGTCGGTGACGATTATGTACTCACCGGCGTCAAGCAGTTCATCTCCGGCGCCGGGACCTCGGATCTGTACGTCGTGATGGCGCGCACCGGCGCCCCCGGGCCCAAGGGTATCTCGACGTTCCTCGTCGAGAAGGGCACGCCGGGAATGGGTTTCGGTGCCCAGGAACACAAGATGGGCTGGCATGCGCAGCCGACGGCGCAGGTCGTCCTCGACGGGGTACGGGTACCCGCGGGCAACCTCCTCAGCGGGCAGGAGGGGATCGGTTTCGGCATCGCGATGAACGGACTCAACGGCGGCCGGCTGAACATCGCGGCGTCGTCACTGGGCGGCGCACAGGCCGCCTTCGACAAGGCGGCGAGCTACGTGGCGTCGCGAAAGGCATTCGGATCGGTACTGCTCGACGAGCCGACCATCCGGTTCACCCTCGCCGACATGGCGACCTCGCTGCAGAGTTCACGGCTGATGTTGTGGCATGCGGCCGCCGCTCTCGACGCCGGGAGCCCGGACAAGGTCGAGCAGTGCGCGATGGCGAAACGCCATGTCACCGATGCCTGTTTCACCGTCGCCGATCAGGCATTGCAGTTGCACGGCGGCTACGGCTATCTGGCCGAGTACGGAATCGAGAAAATCGTCCGGGATCTCCGCGTGCACCGCATCCTGGAAGGGACCAACGAGATCATGCGCGTCGTGGTGGGTCGTTCCATCGCCGGCCGGTACCGACAGAATTGACACGCAGCGAGTCTGCACCTGAGGAGATGTGACAATGACGACGATCGCCTTTCTGGGACTGGGCAACATGGGCGGCCCGATGGCCGTGAACCTGGTAGGGGCCGGGCACACGGTGCATGGTTTCGACCCGGTGCCGGAAGCGGCGGAAGTAGCCCGGCGCAACGGGATCGAGACCTTCCCGACAGCGGTCGAGGCCGTCTCGGTGGCGCAGGTGGTGATCACGATGCTGCCGAGCGGGGCCATCGTCAAGAAGGTCTACGAGGAGATCCTGCCGGCCACGGCGACCGGTGCGCTGTTGATCGACTCGTCGACGATCTCGGTGGCCGACGCGCGTGAGGTCCACGAGCAGGCCTCCGCCGAGGGTTTCGCGCAGGTCGATGCCCCGGTGTCGGGAGGGGTCAAGGGCGCGACCGCAGGCACCCTGGCCTTCATGGTCGGCGGCAGCGAGGACGCGTTCAGTGCGGCTCGGACCACGCTGGACCCGATGGCGGGCAAGATCATCCACTGCGGCGAGCCCGGCGCCGGGCAGGCGGCCAAGGTGTGCAACAACATGTTGCTGGCCGTGCAGCAGATCGCGGTGGGTGAGGCGTTCGTCCTGGCCCAGAGACTCGGACTGTCCGATCAGGCGCTCTACGACGTGGTGACCGGCGCGACCGGCAACTGCTGGGCCATCGAGAGCAACTGTCCGGTACCGGGACCCGCGCCGACGTCGCCGGCCAACAACGATTTCCGGCCCGGTTTCGCGACGGCGCTGATGAACAAGGACCTCGGCCTGGCGATGGACGCCGTCGCCGACACGGGTGCCCGCGCCCCGCTGGGAACCCATGCCGCGCAACTGTATCGGGCGTTCGCCGAGCAGCATTCGGACCTCGACTTCTCGGCGATCATCGACACCCTGCGCTGAGCCGTCCGATCAGTATGACGTTTCCCCCGGAATCCGGGGGAAACGTCATACTGATCACGCTGCCGACGATGGAACCGGACACGCTCGGCTCGCGTCCAATCGCCATGGACATACACGAGTTGTCGGTGCGTCGTGACGGCGTGTTCACCACCAGGGAAGCGCTCGACTGCGGCGTCAGCGAGTCGGCCATCGCGCGACGCATGGCGTCGGGCGCATGGACCGAGGTGGCACACGGCGTCCACCTCGTCGCCGGCCACCCCAGGGGCGCTCGGGCACAGGCGCGGATCGCGGTGCTCTCGGTGCACAAGAATGCGGTTCTGGGTGGCGCGGCGGCAGCGTGGTGGCTCGGCCTGTGCTCCGAGGAACCGCGAAAACACCTGGTATTCACTCAGACCCGGGGCCGTGCCCGCCGATCGTCGGCGACTGCGGTGAGCCGCTATCGCGAACTCGATGACGAGGACGTCGTCGTGCGTGACGGACTTCGGACGACGGCGGCGGATCTCACCGTGCTCGAAGCGTCACTCGTTCTGGGGCTGTCCTTCATGGACTCGGCATTGCTGTCGGGGCGCGTGACGCCGGAGACCCTCGCCGACGTTCACACCCGCTACCCGAAGCGACATGGCGCAGGCAAGGCATCGGCCTACCTGAGGCTCATCGGCGACGGTGCCCGTTCGGAAGCCGAGCGGCTCACCGTGCGAATCTTGCGTGCGGCAGGGATTTCCGGCTGGGTGGCGAACCTGCCGGCCTGCGGGTACGTGATCGACTTCGCATTTCCCGACCGGAAGGTCGCGGTGGAGATCGACGGCTTCGCCTATCATCGCGACGCCGCCGCCTTTCAGCGGGATCGCACCAAACGCAACGCGCTGATGCGCAATGGCTGGCATGTCCTCAATTACACGTGGGCCGACCTCGTCGACCGACCCGACCAGGTCGCCGCGGAGATCGCGGCCGCCCTGCGCTCGTCGTCCGCGAGATCAGCGTGATCAGTATGACGTTTCCCCCGGATTCCGGGGGAAACGTCATACTGATCGGTTGGAAGGCGACCAGACCAGGCTCAGAAGTCCCCGGCGTGGTGGCGCAGTGACTGGATTGCGCCGACGAGACCGCCGATCTCGTCGCCGTCCATCCCGACGTCGGCGAACACCTCGCGATTGAGAGTGGCGGTCGCGTCCTCGACGGTGGTGCGGCCGAGTTCGGTGATCTCCACCAAGGTGGTGCGGCCATCGGTGGGGTGGGGGAGCCGCCGCACGAGTCCCGCTTCGTCGAGTCGCCGGATCGCGTGCGTGACGCTGGTGACGTGGACCTGTAGGCGATCGCTGGCCTTGGTGATGGGGAGCGCGCCCTGTCGCGAGAAGGCCAGCAGCCGAAGCAATTCGAACCGCGAGAACGTCAGATCGTAGGGCCGCAAGGCGCTCTCGACACGCGCCAGCAGGATCTGGTGGGCGCGCATCACGGATGTGACCGCGACCATCCCATCGGAGACGTCGCCCCATCCGGCGGCGGTCCAGTTCGCCTTGGCCTCGGCGATCGGGTCAAAACGCATGCGGTGACCTGCCATGCGTCTGACCCTATCCCGGCTGGTGATACGAGGTGTCCGGACATCAACGAACCTGTTGCCGTGGTTCGCCATCGAATTCCGGGGCACTGCTGTGTCCGTATCGATCTCAGCGGGGCGCGGCGCGCCACCCGTCGACGATGGCGCCGATCGCGAGCGCGGGGTCGGCGCTTTCGGGGAAGAGGCCGGCGAGCAGCAGCAAGGCCGCGCCGTGGACCTGTGACCACAACGATGCCGCGACCGTCATCGGGTCGGCGCGGCGAAAGGTGCCCGACTCGATGGCCTGGCACACCGCGTCATGTAGTGGGGTGAAGGCCTCGACGCCGGCGGCGCTGGTCTCTGGACTCGGTTCGATGCCGACGGCGGTCAGGACGAACATGAGCTCGTACAGACGCGGGTTCGCCAGCGCCCAGCCGACATAGGCGACGCCGAGATCCATGAGGGGCTCGCCGGTGCGCGCGTCGAGGGCGGCACGCTGGGCGGTGCTGAACCGCCGGAAGGCGCGGACGAGAACCGCGCGGGTCAACTCGTCCTTGCTTCCGAAGAGCGAGTACACCGCCGTGGTCGACGTCGAGGCGCCCTGCGCGGCGGTGCGGACCGACAGTGCGCCGAGGCCTTTGGACCCCACGATCTCGATGGCGACGTCGATGAGGCGTTCGCGGAGATCGGCATCGTGGATCCGAGGTCTTGCCATGTCTCCCATCGTTCCATAACATCGTTTCATAACAGTGTTACAAAACCATGATGTTGCACAACAAGGGAGCTGATGATGGTCGAGTCCGAAGCGCGTCGTTTCACCAACCAGCCCCCGCCCGACGGGACGGCACTATTCCTCATCGGGATGACCCTGCCGCGACTCCGGCATCCGCGCGCGTGGCTGTCGGTCTTCCTCGCCATGCCGCGAATGCTCTGGTATCTCAAGGCGAATGCGGAGACCGGGCTGCTGTCGGCCAGGTTGTACCTCGGTTCGTCGATCATGGTGGTGTCCTACTGGCGTTCGGCCGAGGATGTCCGACGCTTCGCCGCCGACGGCGCGGCTCCGCATCTCCCGGCGTGGCGGCGCTTCACCAAGCGTTTCGCCGATACGAACGCGGTTGGCATCTGGCATGAGACCTATGTCATCGGCGAACACGAGACGATCGCCAGCGGCATGTCGCCGCGGGGGTTGTCCGAGGCGGTCGGTGCGGTGCCCGTCGGGGTCGGCACGGCCACTGCGGCACAACGGATTCACCAATCCGTGGAGTCGATGGGATCGTCGGCGTGACGTGACCGCGCATTCCGTGCACGCCGACGGTTATTCGTGGTTGACTCCTCTCAGTTTTTGTTCAGGTGAGAGAGGTCGGCAGATGGCCATTGCGTCGATGCGTCACGAACACCCACGGCGGCGCATGCGTTTCGGGACGGCCGCCGTCGCGCTGCTGTCGGTCCTCGCGATCGGTCTCGGCATGACGATGGGGGAGGGGCAGGCGCAGGCGGTGGCGGTGCCGAGCCCCACCGGCAGCGTCGGCGACGTGATCGCCGCGCTGGCGAACAACAAGCTCTCGCAAGACCTCGCCAAGCAGTGGCGGCTGGATATCTGTGCCGCCGACTCCGACGGCGGACCGCACGACGGCGGTGCCGACTGCACCGGATCGACGGGAGTCGGTGTGGCCGTGGTGCTTCCGACCGCTATCGAACTCGTTCCGGCGCTACCGAACGCCCCGCTCCCCGTAGGCGCGGCGAAGGTCATCGGCGACGGCTTCCAGTTCGCCCTCGCCTCGGGTGGTGGGCAGGCGACCGCGATCTCTTATCTCCCGCTGAGCCTCGCCACGGCCGGCGCGAGCGACGGCCGGACGGCGTATGCGTTCGCGGTCATCGGGATGGCCGATGCGTGGACGACGAGTGAGATCCCGGTCAAGCTGTTCACCAGCCGCGTTGGGGCGATACCGGCGATCACTCAGGTGAACTGTTATGGCGCGCTTGCCGCGGCGTATGCCGAGAACGTCGGCGCGTGTGCGAACGTCCTGGGTACCTTCGACGTCAAACTCGATCAGCTGCAGCGCATTCCGCAGCTGCAACTCGCGCTGACCGACCCCACTGCCGTCGTGTTCGACCCGGCGACAGTGCTGACGACCGCACTGGGGAAGCTCCTCCACGGGCAGGGTTTCACCCTCAGCAAGGACGTCGCCCGGCTTTCGCTCGGCGGCGATTCGATCCTCGCGCTGACGAGCGACTACGGTCTGTCGGCGCCGATCACGATCGACTGGCTCGGGTCGACGATCACGATCTTCCCGACGGCCCATATCAACGGCGCCGACCGCCCCAACGGCCTGGCGCTGCCGCACATCTCCGGCGGCGCGCTCGACACGTCGAAGCTCGCCCCGGCCGTCACGGTTCCCAAGAGCGCACTGCCGTTCGGACTCGCGCCGATCACGCCGGGCAGTGCCACCGCCCCGGCCACCGCGGTGATGCGGTCGTCGCGCGTCGCGGACACGGTCCTGCAGTCCTCGACACCGCAGTCCTCGACACCGCAGTCCTCGACACCGCCGGCCTCGACACCGCACCCAGCGCAACCGACGTCGACGGCATCCGCTCCGTCATCTCCGGCGCCCACGCCGGGCGACGGTTCTGCCGGTGGCTCGGATGAGGTCACGACAGGTAATACCCGGACGGTCGCCACGGCCGGCTGACGGGCAGGGTTCTTCGCCTTGGTGGTGGCGTCGCAGCAGTTCGATACAGTGGGTGAGGCAACTCGCCGACAAGGAGCCCGCCGTCATGGCCATTGATCCGAACAAGAGCAAAGCCGTCAGTCAGGTGGTGCGGCAGCATCCGGTGATGAGCCTTGTCGCCGTCTCGCCGGGTATCGCGATCTTCGTTCTGCTCTGGGTGTTCGGGATCGAATGGCTGGCCATCATTTTCGCGATCGCCGCGATCGGCGGTGGCTACTACGCGCTGACGCGGCAGAAGTAGGTATGCCGATGTCGCCCCGCCCCCGGCAGGATCAGTACCCCCGGCAGGATCACTGCAGTCCCCGAGAGGTTCGCTGACCGTGGCGTCCACTCGCGTCGACAGCTGGATCTGGGCGGTCCGCCTCACCAAGACCCGATCGGCGGCCGGTGCCGCCTGCCGCGGCGGCCACGTGCGCGTCAACGACACCAGTGCCAAGCCCGCCCAACAGGTGGCGGTCGGCGATCGGGTGCAGGTCCGGCTCGCGGGCCACGAACGCGTCGTCGAGGTCACCAAGGTGATCAGCAAACGCGTGTCCGCGCCGGCCGCGGCAGAGTGCTACATCGACCACAGCCCGCCCCCACCCCCGCGGGAACTCGTCGCCGGTGTGCCCCGGCGCGATCGCGGCGCCGGCCGACCCACCAAGCGTGAGCGCCGCGACCTCGAGAAATTCCGCGGCGGCACAGCCCTTCTCGCGCTGGCCGCGATTCTGTCGGTCGTCATCGTGGGGGCGACGGCGTGCTCATCGAATTCCGATGACCAGACCCCGGCCGCCCGTCATACCCCGGAGGCTCCGGGACCGGCGGGCGCCGGTCCCTTCTTCGGGGAGTGCGGCGGCGTGAGCACCGACGAGGTCTCGCGGATCACCAACTTCGGCGCCCTGAAGCTCGCTGTCGACAATCCGTCGGTGTGCGAGTGGAGTACGGGCCCCAGCCGCACCGGGGCGGTCGCATCGTTCAACTGGTATCGGGGCTCGCCGATCGGACGGGAACGCGGCACCGAACAACTCTCGCGCGCATCGATCGAAGACATCGATCTCAACGGGCACAAGGGATTCATCGCCTCCGATGAGGGTATCTGCGAGATCGGGATCGAGTTCGGTGCCGACTTCTTCGAATGGTCGGTGAGCGCCGGTACGCCATCAGCAGGCTCCCCGCCCCCCGGTAGCCCGCCCGCAGGTACCCCGCCGAGCGATCCCGGCGCCATCTGCAATGCCGCGCGCCAGCTCTCGACTCTGTCGATCGAGCGGGCGAAATGACCGCCGGCGCGCGCCATACGCGCTCATCGGCACGGCGGCGGACGCTGATAGTGGTGATGGTGATGCTCGTCGTCACCCTTGCCGCCGCGTGTTCGCGGTCGGTCGACGGCCAGCCATTGTCGGTGCAGCAGGCCGACTCCCAGGGCAGCGGGTCCGGCAATGTCGACACCGATCAATACGATGAGCTCACGCTGGAATGCCAGATCCTGCGGACCGACCAGGTGGCCAAGGCGGTCGGCGGGACAAGTGCGGAGGCCATCTTCTTCGGCGCGAACTGCCGCTGGTACGTCGACGGGCCGGTCGCCGCGTACGTCACCTTCAACTGGTTCGAGTGGGGCAGTGTCAACGTCGAGAAGGACACCGCCAAACGGCTCGGCTACGATACCGAGAACATCAAGATCGCAAGTCAGGCTGCATTCACCCAGACCCAGGCCCGTCGGCCCGGAGTCTGCGGGGTGACGACGCGCGCACCCAGTCGCGGCATCTACACGTTCTGGGTGGAGCCGGTGGGCGGCGGGGCCGCGCAGGACCCGTGTGTTGCGCCGACCAAATTGATGCAATTGGTGCTCAACGGCGGACAGTGAGTTCGCCTCGGCGAGGGGTGAATCGGTGTTCGGAGTTGCACGGACGGGGATTGCGATCGGGGCCGTGCTCGCGGCGGCGCTCGGCGGATGGACCGCATCGGCGCGCGCGGAAGCCGCGTCGTGTCCGGTGGTACACGCCGAGACCCTCGTTCCGGGTTCCGGCGTCGACGGCTGGGCCGAGAACGTCCTCGTCACCGACGGATCGATCTGGGTGTCGCGCACGTTCGGTGACGTCGTCGAACGCTACGACGCGTCCGGTCGACGAACCGAATCGATCGCGGTGCGCGCGCCCGGCTCGATCCGGCAGGGCCCCGACGGTCTGCTGTATGTCACCTCGGGCGATACGACGGCCAATATGATTCCCGGCGCGCCGCGAACCGGATCCGTGGTGCGCTTCGATCCGCAGTCGCGCGCACCGATCGCCCGGACCTTCGCCGCCGGGCTCGGGATGCCCAACGGGTTGGCCATCGACGCGCACGGCGCCGTGTATGTGGCCGACGGGGCGCTCGGCGTCCTACGACTGCGGCCTGACGGGCGCATCGACGAACCATGGTCGTCGCGCGCACCCAAGAATCTCGCCCCGACGGCGACCGTGAACGGAACGTCCGCCAATGGTCTGGTCGCGGTGGGCGACGATCTGTACCTGACGATGACGACCAGCCTCACCGGGCGGGTGCTGCGGGTACCGATCGCGAATCCCGCGGCCGTGACGCCCGCCGCCGACCTCACCGCGCCACTGCCGGGCATTCTCGACGATCTCGTCGCCCTCGATGACACCACCCTTGCCGTCGCATCGACGACCGGTCAGCTCCATTTCGTGAAGCTGCGCTCCCGCCAAGTGTGTTCGTCGACGGTCGGGGTGCCGCTGAGCGCGCTCGCGGCCGTCCCCGGTCAGCGTGACACGGTGGTCGCGACGTCCGAGAACGGTCAGATCATGAGGTTGCGCTGGTCCTGAGGTCACCGCGAGTCACCGACACCGTTGCCGCGACGCGCAACTCGCCGGGAGCGTCTTCGCCTGCGGGCACCATCATCCACACCAGGAGCCGATCGGGTTCGCGAACGCGGCGCAGCGTGAGGGGCGTGCCCGGCACGATCGGGCGCAGATACTCGATCACCGTGCGATGCGGACCGTCGATCAGATCCGGATGGTCGATGAGCTCGTCTTCGATCGCCTCGAGGTACGCGGCGTTGTTCAGATGTTTGAACGGGTCGAAATCGGTACTGCGCAGGACATGTTCGCGATCGGGGAGGTCGAGCAGTTCGGGGGCCGGTGCGGTCTCGGGGTTCATCGGCTTCCACCGCAGCCGGTGCACGTCGGTCATCGACGAGAGCATCTCGAAGGCCTCATCGGACAGGCGTGACGGCATCCCGAGATCGTTGACGTTGATCCAGAAGGCCTCGGTCTCGATCAGTCCCGCGGGCCGCGGTTGCGGATTGAATCGGTTGGTCTCGTGCTCGGCGGTCAGCCGCACCCGCATATTGGTCCAGCGTGTCGAGAGCGCACCGCACCACCGCTGTGCGGTGATCGCGGCCGGCCACGAGAACGGCCGGATGACGTCGATGACGGTGCGCCGCACGATCCAGAAGGGGTCGGTGTCGCCGAAGTCGGTGGCGTCGATGTTGTCGTTGGCGACGTCCTGCAGATAGCGGGCGACGGCGTCGAGACGGACCCGCATCTGCTGGTCCACGTCACCGGTGCGGATCCGGTAGCCGGCCTCGAAGTGGCGTGCGCCATCCTTGCGAGCGGGCAACGGATCGAAGGCCGCGGGGGAAGTCGTTTCCGGCCGGGGTGCGTCGGGTTGGGCAGAAGTGCTCACTCGGGTCCTCGCATGTCGCCTGGTGTGTCAGGGTTAAGATACAGTGAGGCCCAAAACTAGAACACGTTCCAGGTGGATTGAGGCAAGGAAACCGCAGATGGCGCATGTGATCACCCGACCGTGTTGTAACGACGCATCGTGCGTCGCCGTGTGCCCGGTGAACTGTATTCACCCCACGCCCGACGAGCCGGAGTTCTTCACCGCCGAGATGCTGTTCATCGATCCGGAGACGTGCATCGATTGCGGTGCCTGCATCGACGAATGCCCGGTGGACGCGATCATCCCCGACGATCAGCTCGAGCCGCGCGACGAGCCGTACCTGCAGATCAACGCCGACTACTACAACGATCACGAGGTGGACGGCGGACTGGTGCCGCCGAAGAAGGCGCCGCAACTGCCCGATGCGCCGCTGCACATCGCCATCGTCGGCGCCGGCCCGGCCGCGTTCTACGCCGCCGAGGAACTCGTCCGCCGCCGGCAGGTCGCCGTCGACATGTTCGACCGTCTGCCCACGCCCTACGGCCTCGTGCGGGCAGGCGTGGCTCCCGACCACGCGGCGACCAAGGGCGTCGAATCCGGGTTCTCGGCCACCGCGACCAAAACGAACTTCACCTACCACCTCGACGTCGAGGTGGGTAAACACATCAGTCACGACGAGCTGGCGCAGCGCTACCACGCGGTGATCTACGCCGTCGGCGCCCCCACCGATCGGCGGCTCGGCATCGACGGGGAGGACCTGCCGAACTCGTTGCCCGCCACCGAATTCGTGGCGTGGTACAACGGCCACCCCGACTACGCCGAGCTGGCCGTGGATCTCTCGGCACCGCGCGCGGTGGTCATCGGCAACGGCAACGTGGCCCTCGACGTCGCCCGCATCCTCGTCACCGATCCCGACGAGCTGGCCCGCACCGACATCGCCGACCATGCACTGGCGGCGCTGCGTGACTCAAAGATCACCGAGGTGGTGTTGCTCGGACGGCGCGGGGTCGCGCAGGCGGCCTACACCAACAGCGAGTTCCTGGCACTCGGGGAGGTCGAGGGCGTCGACGTCATCGTCGAACCGGATGAGTTGACCCTCGATCCGGCGACCGAGGCGGCGCTGGCCGACGGCACGCTCGATTCGACCATCGCCACCAAGATCCGGCTCGCCCGCGAGTTCTCGCAGCGACCGGCCACCCCGGGCAATCGGCGCATCGAGTTCCGGTTCCTGGGCTCACCGCTGTCCATCGAGGCGGGCGAGACCAAGGGCACGGGAAAGGTGGCGACGGTGACCGCGGTGCGCAACGTCTACGCCGACGCGCCGGGCACCGAACAGGTCGCCATCACCCCGACCGAGGAGCGCTTCGACATCGACGCGGGACTGGTGTTGCGGGCGATCGGATATCGTGGCGTACCGATCACCGATCTGCCCTTCGACCAAGGACACGCGGTGGTCCCCAACACCGCAGGCCGGGTGCAGACCGCTGCCGGCGGTGACGTCATCCCCGGCCTGTACGTCGCCGGCTGGATCAAGCGCGGTGCGACCGGGGGAATCGGGAGGAATCGTTTGTGCGGTCAGGAGACGGCGGAATCGGTGCTCACCGACTTCGTCGCGGGCGCACTTCCCGAGCCGACCCTCTCGCGTGAGGACGTCGCCGAACTGGTCGCCGACCGCGGCGCGCGGCGCATCGACCTGGCCGGGTGGAAGCGCATCGACCAGGTCGAACGAGCGGCCGGCAAGACCGCAGGCCGCCGACGTGTGAAGCTTGTGGACATCGGTGATCTGGAAAGCGCCGCCGAAGCGGAACCCGGCTGAGTTCCCTCGCCGACCGCCAGCGGACCAACCACACGAGAAGAACGGGGTACACGACGTGCGCGTCGCACTGCTCTCCTACCGCAGCAAGCCACATTGCGGGGGCCAAGGGGTCTACATCCGGCATCTGAGCCGCGAACTCGCGCTCCTCGGTCACGAGGTCGAGATCTTCTCCGGCCAGCCGTATCCGGACCTCGACCAGGCCGCGCTCGATGCCGGTGTAAGTCTCACCAAGGTGCCCAGCCTCGGTCTCTACGACGAACCCGATCCGTTCCGCACGCCGCGGCCCGGGGAGTACCGCGACTGGATCGACGCCCTCGAGGTGTCCTCGATGTGGACGGCGAGCTTCGGTGAGCCGCTGACCTTCAGTCTGCGAGTGGCCCGGCTGCTCGCCGACCGGCGCGACGACTTCGACATCGTCCACGACAACCAGTGCCTCGGCTACGGACTGCTGCAGATCCAGAAGGCCGGCTTCCCCCTGATCGCGACGATCCATCACCCGATCACCCGCGACCGCACCCTGGCGGTGAAAGCGGCCAAGGGCTGGCGAAAGATCACCGCCTGGCGCTGGCACTCGTTCCTGCGCATGCAGGGCCGGGTGTCGCGGCGCATCCCCGAATTGCTGACTGTCTCGCGCAGCAGCGAGGTCGACATCCGCAAGGCCTTCGACATCCCCTCCGGCCGCATCACCACCATCCCGCTCGGCGTCGACACGGAAATCTTCAGGCCCGCCGAGAGTTCCCGCATCCCCGGCCGCATCGTCTGCGTCGCCAGCGCCGACGCCCCACTCAAGGGCGTGTCGTATCTCCTCGAGGCGGTCGCCAAGCTGGCATCGGAGCGTGACGTCACCCTGACGCTGGTGTCCAAACTCGATCCGGCCGGACCGTCGGCCACGCTCATCGACGACCTGGCGATCGCCGATCGCGTCGAGGTCGTGTCGGGACTGTCCGACGAGGAGATGGCGCAGCTGCTCGCGTCGGCCGAAGTGGCTTGCGTGCCATCGTTGTACGAGGGTTTCTCGTTGCCGGCCGTGGAGGCGATGAGCTGTGGCACCCCGCTGGTGGCCACCCGCGCCGGGGCCATCCCCGAAGTCGTCGGCACCGACGGCGCCGCGGCCCGGTTGGTGCCTCCCAGCGACTCCGGCAAACTTGCGCAAGAGATCGGCCGGCTACTCGACGACGCCGACCTGCGTGCCGAGATGGGGGCGGCCGGGCGACGGCGCGTCGAGGAACGCTACAGCTGGGCGGCCGTGGCCGCGAAGACCGCCGAGCACTATCAGACGGTGCTGAATCGGGTGACGACAGAGGAGACGAGTGCGTGCTGACAGTTGATTTCGACCGGCTGGGTGTGGGACCGCAGACCACTGTGATCGACATCGGGGCCGGGCAGGGCAGACACTCGTTCGAGATGTTCCGACGTGGCGCGGATGTGATCGCGTTCGACCAATCCGAGTCCGACATGGGCGACGTGGCCGAGATGTTCGACGCGATGATGGCCGAAAACCAGGTGCCCGCCGCGGCCAAGGCTCGTGCCGAGGTCGGCGACGCGTTGCGGCTTCCCTACGCCGACAACAGCTTCGACGTCGTGCTGATGTCGGAGATCCTCGAACACATTCCGTCGGACGAGGCGGCGATCGCCGAGATGGTGCGTGTGCTGCGTCCCGGCGGGCTGGCCGCGGTGACGGTGCCACGCTACTGGCCGGAGAAGGTGTGCTGGGCGCTCTCGGACGAGTACCACGAGGTCGAGGGCGGCCACGTGCGGATCTACAAGGCCTCCGAGCTGGCAGGCAAGCTCTCGGCGGCGGGCCTCGAGGTCACCGGCACCGATCACGCGCATGCGTTGCATGCCCCGTACTGGTGGCTCAAATGCGCTGTGGGCGTGGAGAACAACGACAATCCGTTGGTCAAGGGCTATCACCAGTTGCTCGTATGGGACATGATGAGCAAGCCGTGGCTGACCCGGGTCGGTGAGCAGGTCCTCAATCCGGTCATCGGCAAATCGGTCGCCCTGTATCTGCGCAAGCCGGAATGAGTCGGCTCACACCGGAGATCGCCGGTGTGCTGAGTGCCGAGCAGGTGATAGCGACGGGCGCGGCCATCGTCGGCATGCAAGAGGAATCCGGTGCGCTGCCATGGTTTCCGGGTGGCCAGACCGATCCGTGGGATCACGTCGAATCGGCGATGGCCTTGAGCGTCACCGGGTTTCACGCCGAGGCCCGGGCGGCCTACGACTGGTCGCGGCGCGGGCAACGCGCCGACGGTTCATGGCCGATCCGGATCGTGTGCGGCACCGTCGTCGACGACGGGATCGACGCCAACTTCTGCGCCTACATCGCGGTCGGCGTGTGGCATCACTACCTGATCACGGGCGACGCGGCATTCCTCGAGCGGATGTGGCCGACGGTGTGGTCGGCGATCGATCTGGTGTGCCGATTCCAGCGGCCCGACGGCGCCTTCCGCTGGGGCGGCGCCCACCACACGCATGCGATGTTCGACGAGGCGCTCATCACCGGTAACGCGAGCATCTACCAATCGCTCGACTGCGCCATCCGCATCGCCGCGGAACTCGATCAGCCCGACGAGGACTGGGTGCGCGCGTTCAAGGCACTCGGCGAGGCGTTCCGCACCCGGGTCGACGTCTTCGAGGCGCCGTCGGAACATTCGATGGACTGGTATTACCCGGTTCTCGGTGGCGCATTGCGCGGCGCGGAGGGGCAGGAACTGATCGCCCGCCGGTGGGACGAATTCGTCGTCGCAGGCACGGGGGTGCGCTGCGTCGATCACCGGCCGTGGGTGACCGGGGCGGAGACCTCCGAGCTGGCGCTGGCCCTCGACGCGCTCGGCGACACCGCCGACGCCGTCGACCTGATCGCCTCCATCCAGCATCTGCGTGATCCGGACGGCTCCTACTGGACGGGTCTCGTCTTCGCCGACGGTAAGCGCTGGCCGGTCGAGAAGAGCTGCTGGACATCGGCGGCGGTGATACTTGCGGCCGATGCGGTGAGCGGCGCGTCGGCGGCCAACGGAATCTTCCGGGACGTGGGCAGCTGGAGCCGACAAAACGAGAACGTGTTCTAGACAGCTGTCCAGTCCTGTGTCTATCATTCGATCATGGATTTCGGGATCGTTCAGTTCACCAGTGACCGGGGACTGAAGCCCCACGTGCTCGCGCCGCTCATCGAGGAGGCGGGCTTCGCGTCGTACTTCGTGCCCGAGCACGGGCACATCCCCACCCGGCGCGACGCCGCGCATCCGCAGACCGGCGACGCCTCGCTGCCCGACGACCGCTACATGCGCACGCTGGATCCGTGGACGTCGCTGGCCGCGGCCGCCGCGGTCACGGAGCGGATTCGGCTGTCCACGGCGGTTGCGCTGCCGGTGCAGTCCGATCCGATCACGCTCGCCAAGACCCTGGCCACCCTCGATCACCTCTCCGATGGGCGGCTGTCTCTCGGTGTCGGATTCGGTTGGAACCTGGACGAATTGGCCGACCACCACGTCCCGCCGAAGCTGCGGCGCACGATGCTGCGCGAATACCTCGAGGCCATGCGGGCGCTGTGGACCGATGAGGAGGCCGAATATCACGGCGACTTCGTCGATTTCGGTCCGAGCTGGGCCTGGCCTAAACCTCAGGCGCATATCCCGACCTTCGTCGGGGCCGCGGGCAACGAGAAGAACTTCCGCTGGATCGCGCGCAGTGCGGACGGCTGGATCACCACACCCGGCGAGGATGATATCGAGGGTTCGGTGGCACTGCTCCAGGAGATCTGGCGTACCGCCGGACGTGACGGCAGCCCGCAGATCGTCGTCCTCGACTTCAAGCCCGTCGAGGAGAAACTCGCAAAGTGGCGCGAGATCGGTGTCACCACAGTGCTTTACGGCCTGCCGGACGACTCGGTGGAGCGTGCCCGCGGCTATCTCGCCAAGCTCGCCGGCAAGCTGGGCCTCGCCCCTGCCGTCGTCTAGGCGGAAGCTGGGCCGAAGCCCTATGAAGTTCTCAACGAACGGTCGCGGTCCCGGCAGGCCGGGTGCGGGGTCAGAAAGGCGTTGTGGGTAGGGCGGTTTCAAGCAGCTGAGTTCAGGCGGTCAGTGTCAGGCGGCCGGTTTCAGGCAGCGCTGTCGAGGTGGAGGGTGCGCCGGTTGTAGGCCGGTAACGGTCGTCGTCGGGGATCGACCGCGGCGGGTGGGATCAGCCACGGATGCCGGTCGAAGCCCATCACAACATCCCACCCACTATCGTGGACGTCGTGGTGGCAGCTGGTGCAGAGCAAGCAGCCGTTGTCGAGGTCGGTGGCCCCACCGTTGATCCAATGCTCGAGGTGGTGCGCTTGGGTGCGCGAGGCGGGCGCACCACACTTGATGCAGCATTTGTCGCGCAGCAGCAACGCTTTTCGTTGTGCCGGGGTGAACAGCCGCTTCTCGCGACCCACGTTCAGCGGCACTTGGTTGTCGTCGACGATGACGACGGTGATCCCCGCATCACAGCCGAGAGTTTTCGCGGTGGCGGGGGTGACCGATCCCATGAACTCGAGTGCGGATAGCTTCGGGGTGTCGGCGGGGATCGTCAACAGCACCCCACCGGTCGGCTTGCAGGACACGGTCTCGTCGGCAAGACCCTTCTGGGCAAGTTCGAGGATGGTTTCGAGAGCATCAGCACGTTTCCGTTCGACCGGCCGCGGATCGTGCGAGCCGTCGGGTTGAGGCTTTGGCGCGGACAGTGCTTCGACGAGGCTGTGGAGTTTCTCCCCGGCGACCGCATCGAGGTTGGCGCGCACGTCGAGGCGTCCGTCGCTGGTTTTGTGGTAGCCGAGTTCGTTGACGGTCTTGTCTTCGGCGGCAGGCGTACCGTCGGTGTCATCGGCAAGAATGTTGCCGAGTTGGTGTGCGCGCTTGCCGATTTCGGCGGGACTCATCCCGGACAGCGCCTGGGCCACGAGGGCGCGGGTGTGGTCGCGGCGTTGCTCGGGGGTGACGGGTTCGCCGGCGCGGGAGGCGATGTGGGTGAGTCCGCGGACGATGGCGTCGGCGTGGTCGAGGGACACCGACCCGTAGGCGCTGTGCTTATGGAGTCCGTCGATGTTGTCGGTGGTGCCGACGCGAACGAGTCGGCCGGCAACAGCGGGCGCGAATCCCATGGAGATCAACAGTTCTCGCACCGATCGGACTTGGGGTGCGGTTATCTTGAGGCGGTCGAATTCGCCGGTCAGGTTCGCCGCGTAGTGATCGAGCATGTTGCGCAACGTGTTCAGTTGCTGCATCGCGGCGAAGGCTTCACGTGAGGTGAGGTCTGGACTGTAAGTACGGTCATCGAGAAGCCCGATAAGGTGCCCGTACAGTTCGGCGGAAAGAGTGGTGGTGTCGTCGATCATGGATTCCCCCCTGGATGATCTTGCGATAAGTCCAGTGTAGCAGAATATTTGTTCGACGCCCAAGTGTTCGACGATTGATTAACAAGTGCGGCAACCAGTTTCGTCCCACCAGTGAACAATTGTCACCGCCGTCGCCGACGGTGACCACGATTGCGTCGACGGCGTCCAGTGTTGCCGAATCTCCGAAACGGTGATGCCTGTTTCGCTACCGAGTGGGTGCGGCCCGTAGGCCGGGCATCACGAATGTCTCGATCTGCCGGCGCACCGACGGCGCATCGTCGGCGTCGACGGTGTCGCCGGGTACGGTTCCAAGGCTGATCAGGATGCGCGCCACCCACTCCGACACCTCCTCGGCGTCGTGGCCGGGATGGACGACGCCGGCGTCGATGGCCGCTTGTACGAAGGGTTTCCAGAACAGGGCGAGGTCGGGGACCAGGCCGCTGACGCCGGCGCCGGCACACGCGGCGAACTCCTCCGGCTCGTCGGTGCGCAGCCGTAGCAGCAGCGTCCCGGGATCGTCATAGGCGCCGCGCCCGATGCGCACGCCGGCCACGAGCTGTTCGGCGAAGTCACCGAGCGCGTCGAGTTCGAGTCGGGCATCGGTCCAGAACGAGTCGGTGAGCCGCACGATCGCCGCGCCGACCATGGCGTGCTTGTCGGGAAAGTGCCGGTACAGCCAGGCGCGTGACACGCCGGCGTCATCGGCGACCTGTGCCATGGTGGCGCCCCGGATGCCGTGCTGCGCCAGCAGTTTCTCGGTGGCGTCGAGCAGCCGGTCGGCAACGTGCGTGGTCGGGGAGTTCATGGCTTCTCACCTTAGCCGCGGATTCGCAGCGGTGGCCGTTGTCACTCGACACGGCTTGGACGTTGTCCGAGGACACTGCTCATCGATACAGTCGAACACCCACGACATCGTCCTTCCACTCGGCCGTGGCCGTGACCACCAGTTGCACGAGGAACATGGAGCGAGCCGGCCCGATGAGACCTATGTTCTGAATGTTGGAGACGAGCGGTCCATATGGAGAATCGAGCGTTCCGAACATGTATGAGGAAGCGGCGTCCGGACCCAGGCCGGCCGATTCGGTCGACACTTGAGACCATCCCGGAGTGCTCTCGGTCATGTCGGCTGCCATTCTGACGAGTTCGGTGGGTGTCGTCTGAATATTGTGCATTACCCAGCCGACAACCGTGGCCTGCGAAGAGAACGGCGGAATGCTGTCACCGGGTGTTTCGTCCCTGGACGATTCTGCAGCGCGAATATCGCACCATACCGGTCCCGGGTTTGTTGTCACAGACTCCATGACCGTCGCACGCCACTTCGGCGGTATGCCGCAGACGCCGAGTCCCGAGACAAGTGGATCGCCAAGAATCTCTGACTGGACCGCGGAGTTGGTCGCCAGGAATTGCGCAAGATTCACTTCAAAGGCTTCCCGGAATCGGATGCGATGAGCTCACGGGACATGAACCATCACATCTACGTACTCGCCAATCGCAGGTAGCGGGTCGGGAACGGGCGTCAACAGCATTGCCCGGATCTCTTCAGCAGTGAGAGGATCGCCCGCCACCGACCGTTCTTTGGTCTGGACCAGCGTCGACAGCAGGGTATTGAAGTTCAGCCCCAAGGGAACTGCGGCAAACTTCGCGACCACACGTTGGTGTTCGCCAAGGGTTCGCAACAAGACTGTCGCCGCATACTCTCCCGCCAGGGTGTATCTGACTTCGACGTCGGACCACAGATAAACTCGCGCGCCGGCGAGTGCTATGAGATCGCCGTTGAGCTTTATCGGACCTCGTCCCAGGAATGCCATGTATCCGTACCACAGGGTGAACCCAAGCGAACCGATAGCGGAAAGTATGATCCGAAAATCAAGATCATCGCAGAATAGGAGATGTCCGACGCACCCGCATAGCATCATTCCGAAAGAAATGGTCATCCATAGGTTAACATTCGCAAAGAATTGCTGCTGGCGCAGCACAACGTCATCGCCCGAAACCTTCATGCGGGTTCGCGGTGGGAAGAAAAGCGGCAGAGGAAGGAGCAGGAGGCCGACTGCCGTAATTGACAATATGTATGCGTGTATGAACACGGCCGCTTGAATGGAAAATATCCCTACTATTATTATTCCGATGGTTGCCTTTTTTATTTTGGGATTTGAGTCGTCTGAGTAACGTCTCCATCTTACATGTATCATAACACTACCGTGTTTCGGGAATATTCTTTGTATTCGTTAGTGGTCCCAAATCTTCGCAATTTCTTTTGAGCTGACATAGGCCACAATGCCGCCGGCCAGAGCGCTTCCGACCGCCCCAATTGCGGTACCCACACCAGGACAGATCGCCGATCCGGCGGTTGCGCCATCCAACGCCCCTTCACCGGTTTCGGCGGCAACCGCTGCACCCGTACCAGCCTCGACCGCAGTCTCTCCTACCGACGCCCCTCCCTCCGCGACGGCTTCGCCCACACCCGATTCACCGGCCCCTTCTGCAGCGTCACCTGCGGTCTCCGCACTTAGACTTTCGTTCGTGTGAAGAAACTTCGAGACACCTGCTTTCGCCGCCGTGGCCGAGCTCGCTATAACCGCTGGAGTGGCCGTTCCCGTTGCGAAGCCGACCGACTCGCGTATGACGGCTTCGTCCCACGGATCACCGTCATGCACATCGGCGAAGATTACCGGGACGGTCATCAAAGCACCCATCCCGGCGCCGATGGGAGTGGTGCGGAGATTCGCGATATCTTTCAGCCACGGCAGTACCCTTGCCTCATATCCTGTCGGCGCCTCACCCAACGATGCGCGCCAGATGTCGGTGATGATGTCCGTGTTGGCGCCGACAAAAGTAGACACCGAACCGAGCACGACGTCGTTGGATGTCGGCCGAAGAGACACTCCCTCGTCCCTGACACCCGCTGCCGCGGCGATTGCCTTCGCAAGATCTTTGTCTGCCTGATCAGCCTCTGTCAGCAGCGTCGCGAGCGACTTGACCAGATTTGCCTGCTGCTCCCGCTTCAGCGCCACGCCGGCTTCCTCGTCAGGCGTGAACGGACCCATGATCGGGACGAGTGGGGTGATCGTGTCATCGTCGGGGTCGAGGACGAACCCCTCGGCGTCACATGCCGCGATGAGCTTTTTGAGATTCGCCTTGACCTGGATGACCTCGAGCTCGGCCGCCCGTGCGGCGTCAGCGACACCGGCCGCAATGTCTCCGTGTAGCTCAAGGGCCTTTCGAGTCTTCTCCGTGGCCTTCTTGGCGTCGTCGGCAGCGATGCCCTGCCAGGATTCGAACGCCGGAAGGTTGTTCACCCTGAGTGCCGTCATTCTCGAATGGTCCGAAACGTCCCTCGACACCCCGAATACGGCCGCAATCTCGTCCGGGTTCCACTTCTGGATGTCCGCAACGGAAATCTTCCCCACGAGCCCCCCATTCCTCTCAGGCCCTGATAGCGTACCTGCGTTGCGTGCGGGAACCAACCATACCCGGGCGCTTCTTGATCCGACCGGCTCGACAAATCGATCAAATCCGACATCGAACTCGTGTTGGCGGGCAGTGAACCCGATCGGAAGTGAGATGCGATGTCCTACTTGTCCGTTGATCCCGGCGAACTGCACTAGTCCGGGCACCTTTGCAACACCTACCGGCTCGACACCGAGGATATTTACCGGTCGGCGCATATGACGATCGAAAGTGCCGTGGCAAGCGGGTGGATCGGATCATCGGCCGTGTCCATGCAAGCGGCATTGGACAATATGCGCGATTCGCGCAGCCGAATCGTTGGCCGCCTCGATGAACACTCGCAAGGCCTGATGATCTCGGCGACCAGTTATCAAGAGGCCGATGCCCGGGGGTGACACGTCCTCGATTCCGTCGGAATCTCTTACCGTCTCTCTATACGATCTCCATATCTGACCACGGCTTTCCGCGTCGATATCGGGTCGGGAATGGCGAAGGCCCACGGTCACCACCGAGGACGTGCGCAAGTGGACGTCCGAGCGGGCTCTTGGCCGGGCCATGCGTCGCGTGTCGGCGGCTCAATGTCACCGCCGTAGTAGACAGTTTTGCCGAAGTGTTCACATCCGGGTGCCTGGTGGAGTAGACAGAAATGTGAATCTGTCAACCACCCTAGGGGGTCCCATGCGCCACGACCTACCGCGTACCGCCGTGATCGGCGCAGGCATCAGCGGCCTGACGTCGGGCAAGATGCTTGCCGACTACGGCGTCCCGTACACCTGTTTCGAGAGCTCCGACCGTGTCGGCGGCAACTGGGCGTTCGGAAATCCCAACGGCCACTCGAGTGCCTACCGATCACTGCACATCGACACCTCGAAGCACCAGTTGTCGTTCCGCGACTTCCCGATGCCGGCGGAGTATCCCGACTTCCCGCATCACACCCAGATCAAGAAGTATCTCGACGACTACACCGACGCCTTCGGGCTGCGCGGGAACATCGAATTCGGCAACGGGGTGACGCATGCCCGCCGACTCGACTCCGGCGGTTGGGAACTGGCGACCGAGCGCGGCGAGACCCGGCGTTTCGACCTGCTGGTGGTGGCCAACGGGCACCACTGGGATCCGCGCCTGCCGGAGTTCCCGGGCGAGTTCAGCGGTGTGCAGATGCACTCGCACCACTACATCGATCCGCGCACCCCGATGGACTTCGCGGGCAAGCGAATCCTGGTGGTGGGCCTGGGCAACAGTGCCGCCGACATCGCCGTCGAACTCTCGTCGAAGGCACTCGAGACGACGGTGACCATCTCGACCCGGTCGAGCGCGTGGATCGTCCCCAAATACTTTGCAGGCAAACCGGCCGACAAGTACTACCACACGTCGCCCTATATCCCGTTCTCGTGGCAACGCAAGTTCACCCAGATCATGCAGCCGCTGAGCGCCGGGCGGCCCGAGGACTACGGCCTTCCGACGCCCAATCACAAGTTCTTCGAAGCACATCCGACGCAGTCGGTGGAACTCCCGTTGCGGCTGGGGTCCGGTGACGTCACCGCGAAGGGCAACATCGATCGTCTCGACGGCACCACCGTCCACTTCGCCGACGGGACGAGTGGCGACTTCGACGTCATCATCTACGCCACCGGATACAACATCACCTTCCCGTTCTTCGACCCGGACTTCATCAGCGCACCCGGCAACCGGATCGACCTGTACAAGCGGATCTTCTATCCGGGGATCGACGACGTGGTGTTCGCAGGTTTCGCCCAGTCGACGCCGACGCTGTTCCCGTTCGTGGAATGTCAGGCACGGGTGATCGCGGCATACGCGATCGGCCGATACCGGCCGCCGGCGGAGGCCGATATGCACCGGATCATCGCCGAGGACCAGGAGTACTACACCGGGCACATGCTGCAGACCGCCCGGCACACCCAACAACTCGACCACTACCTCTACGAGCACGACATCCGCACCAAGGAGTTGCCGGCCGGGGCCGAACGCGCGGCACGGCAAGGAGCACCGCAATGGGCCGGGGTCGGCACCGAGATCCTGCAGGAGGCGTGATGACGACCACCGAGACAGCCCGTCGCACAGTACGTTTCGATTCGCACGGAACCGCCTGCGACGCCTGGTTCTTCGCCCCGTCCGAGCATTCACCGTTCGCCACCGATGCCGGCGTTCCCGTGGTGGTGATGGCCCACGGCTTCTGCGGCACCAAGGATTCCGGGCTGGAGTCCTTTGCCCGGCGACTCGCCGACGCCGGACTGGCCGTGTTCGCCTTCGACTACCGTGGCTTCGGACTTTCCGAAGGCGCACCACGGCAACGGGTCTCGATGTCCGGGCAGGCCGCCGACTATCACGCCGCCGTCGCCGCGGCCGGGCATCAGCCGGAGGTCGACGCGAGCCGAATCATCCTGTGGGGTCTGTCGCAGTCGGGCGGCCACGTCCTCGTCGTCGCCGCGGAGCGCGCGCGTCAGGGACTCGACGACGTCGCCGCGGTCGTCTCGGCGGTGCCCCTGGTCAACGGGCTCGCCGCGGGTGTGCACCACTATCCGCAGGTCGGGGCGGCGTCGATGCTGCGTTCGACGGCGATCGGGGTCGGCAGCGCACTCGGAGCCGCGCTGGGCCGCGGCCCGGTACTGATGCCCGTCGTCGGCGAGCCGGGCCAGAAGGCGGCATTGACGTCACCGGGCTTTCTGGAGAGCTACCTCGCGATCGCCGGGCCGAGCTGGCGCAACGAGGTCGACGCGTCGATCGGCTTTGAACTCGGGTCATTTCGCGCCGACAAGGCCGCCCCCGATGTCGCCGCACCCGTGTTCATGCAGATCGCCGACTTCGACCGCGGCGCACCGCCACACGCCGCCGCCAAGGCCGGCTTCGCCGCCCGCGCCGAGGTGCGGCATTACCCGTGCGACCATTTCGGGATCTTCGCCGAGGTGGAGGATTCGTGGTTCGAGCCGGTCGTCGCACACCAGATCGCCTTCCTGACACACCATCTCGCAGTCAAGGCCGACGCGTGAGTACCGCACTGGTGATCGGCGGCGCGTCGGGGATCGGCAAGGCCACCGCGCGAGAGTTGTATGGCGCGCGCCACCGCGTCGTCATCGCCGATGTCGACGCCGACGCCGCCCGGACCACGGCGGTCGAGATCGGCGCAGGGGAGGCCGGCGCGGGGGAGGCCGGCGGGACGGTGGAGTCGATCCACCTCGACGTCACCGACGAATCGTCGGTGGCTCCATCGTGTGCGTCGCCTCGCTGAACGGCCGCCGGCCGGGTGCCGGGATGGGCTCCTACTGTGCGGCGAAAGCCGGGGTGCTGATGCTGGTCGAGGTCGCTGCACTCGAGCTCGCCGACCGCGGGATCCGCGTCAATGCTGTGTCACCCGGTCTCGTCGACACCCCACTGACCGCCGGGATCGCCTATGTTCCCGGCTTGACCGAGGAATACCTGGAGAACACGCCGTTGGGGCGGGCCGGCACTCCGGAGGACGTCGCCGAGACGATCACCTTCTTGACCTCCTCGGCGGCCGGCTGGATGACCGGGGCCGCAATCGATCTCAACGGCGGCGCGCACCTCAAGCGCTATCCGGACGTGCTGGGACGCGTTCGCGCCCTGGCGCAGTGATTACAGCGCAGTGATCAGCCCTTCGGCAGCGCCGCGCCGATCTGACCCGAGTCGCGGCGCAGGACGCGAAGTGATCCCTCCGCCCGGACCTCGGTGAACTGGCCGGTTGCCAAGGCCTGGCAATAGATCTCGTAGGGCGGGCGGCCGCCGTCGGCGGGGTCGGGGAACACGTCGTGGATCAGCAGTGCGCCGCCGATGCGCACCCACGGCGCCCACCCGTCGAGGTCGTTCTGCGCGGCCGCCATCGAATGGCCGCCGTCGATGAAGACGAAGTCGACGGCCTTGCCCCATGCCCGGGCGGCCACCGTCGACGGCGCGAGCATCCCGATCACGGTCTGTTCGAGGCCCGCGTCGAACATGGTTCGGCGGAAACGCGCGGAGGTGTCGAGGGTGCCCGAGTGCGGATCGACGAGCGTCGTGTCGTGGTACTCCCAGCCCGGCTGGTGTTCCTCGGAACCGCGATGGTGGTCGACGGTGACGATCACCGCGCCGGCCGCCTCGGCGGCCGACCCGAGAAACACCGTCGACTTGCCGCAGTAGGTCCCGATCTCGACGCCGACCTTGGCCGAATCCGGTTGGGAGAGATACTCTCCGGCGATCTCGAACAAGGTCTGCGCCTCGTCGAGGGGCATGAAGCCGGGGGTGTCGTCGGCGACCTTCCGACGTTCGGGCGAGGGTACGGGGAGCGGCTGCGGCGCCGGTGTCGCGGTCATGGGATCGATCGTAGCGTTACCGACCGAGCGATTGTTCTCCCCGGCGTAGGGTGGACAACCATGAAAGCTCAGGTACTCACCGCGGAGTCCGGACCGGCCGCCCTCGAACTGACCGACGTGCCCGACCCGACGCCGGCCGACGGCCAGGTTCTCGTCGACATCAAATCGTGCGGGGTGTGTTTCCCCGACCTGCTGATGAGTCAGGGCAAGTACCAGTTGCGGCTGCCCACACCGTTCACCCCGGGCACCGAGGTCGCCGGCGTGGTGACCGCCGCGCCCGCGGACTCGACGGTGGCCGTGGGCGACAAGGTGCTCGTCGCCTCGGTCGTCGGTGGATTCGCCGAGCAGGTCGCCGCCGCACCCGAGCAGCTGCTGCCGCTGCCGGAGGGATTGACCTTCGACGAGGGCGCCGCACTCGGCATCAACTTCCAGACCGCGCTGTTCGCGCTCAAGATGCGTGCGCAGACCGCGCCGGGCGAGATCGTCGGGGTGCTCGGCGCGGCCGGCGGTGTCGGTGTCGCGTCCATCCTGGTGGCCAAGGCGATGGGCGCCAAGGTCGTCGCGATCGTGCATCGCACCGGGGCCGAGGAGATGCTGCGCGGTCTCGGCGCCGACCACGTCGTCCAGCTCTCCGACGGCTGGGGTGACCGGCTGCGCGAGTATGCCCCCGAGGGCGTCGACGTCCTGATCGATCCGGCCGGCGGCGAGGTGTTCGACGAGGCCCTGCGTCAGGTCGCGGCCGACGGTCGGTACGTGGTCATCGGCTTCGCGGCGGGCGGTATCCCGACCGTGAAGCTCAACCGGGTGCTGTTCCGCAACATCGCCATCGTCGGCGCGGCCTGGGGCGAATACGTGCGCACCCATCCGGGCGTCCCGGAACTGCTGCACGACGAGCTCACCGAGATGATCGGCGCCGGCCTGCGGCCGCCGGTGACCTCGACCTATCCGCTCGCCGACCTGCCCCGGGCATTGACCGATCTCGCCGAAGGGCGGATCCTGGGGAAAGCCGTCATCCACATCGCCGATTGAGAGGTCCTCATGTGCCGCAACATCACCGAACTCCGCGGCCTCGAGCCCGCGGCCACCGGGGAAGAGATCGAGGCGGCCGCCCGGCAGTACGTCCGTAAGGTCAGTGGCATCCGGGCGCCGTCGGCGGCCAACATCGATGCGTTCGAGGCCGCGGTCGGCGCGGTCACCGCGGCCACCCGCACCCTGCTCGCCGAACTGCCCGAACGCCGACAGCCGCCCAAAACCGTACCGCCACTTCGGCGTCCGGAGGTGCAGGCGCGGATCGCGGCACGCGGGTAGGGTCAGACCGACGGAGCGACCCCGAACAGCTCTGCCGCATTCGTGTACAGCACCCGGCGCAACCAGTCGTCACCGAGGTCGAGCCGGGCCACCGCGTCGAGTGCGTGCGTGTAGGGGTAGGGAATGTTCGGGAAGTCGCTGCCGAACAGGATCTTGCGACCCAGCTCGGCCAGTTGGGGACGCAACCGGGCCGGAAATGGTGCGCCGTCCTCGGAGAAGTCGGTGAACGACATCGTGGTATCGAGCCGCACGTTCTCGAAGCGCTCTGCCAGGGCGAGGAATTCGGCGTATTCGGGCATACCCATGTGCGCGACGATCAGCGGCAGTGACGGAAAGCGCTCGAGGAGTGCGGCAATCGGCTCGGGGCCCGTGTACTTGCCGGGGGCCGGTCCGGAACCGCAGTGGATGATCACCGGCACCTGTGCGTCGGCGATCTGCGACCACACCCCGTCCAGCAGCGGCTCGAGGGGCGAGAAGGCGCCGACCTGAATGTGGCACTTGAACACTCGCGCACCGCGCTGGATGGACTGCGAGACGTACGCGGTGGCCGATTCCTCGGGATAGAACGTCGCGGTGTGCAGGCAATCGGGGTGGTGTGCGGCGAAGTCGGCGGCCCAGCCGTTGAGCCATTCGGCCATATCCGGCTTGTGCGGATACACCAGCGACGAGTATGCGCGAACCCCGAAGGCCTGCAATGCGGCGACCCGGACATCCTCGTCGGCGCGGTAGGTGATCGGCCACTCGCGGCCGATGAGTGGACCGGCGGAATCGAAGTACGCCCACACCTTGTCCATCACCGGCCGCGGCATGAAGTGGGTGTGGACGTCGATCAGTCCCGGCAATCCCAGCCCGCCCCACAATGTCCGGACCTGTTGCGCCTCAGCTTCGCTGAACGGAGCCGGGTCTGGGGAGTGGTCATCGGGAACAGGGCTGTCCATGACTCGACGTTACCGCGCCTCGCGCGAGCGGCGACACGTCAGTCCGGGACGTCGGGCCGGTAGTGGTCGGCGGCACGCGGCATCCGTCCGGCCCAGTTCCGCGGCTCGATGAACACACCTTCGGCCTCGACGGTGATGCCGCCGGCGTCGGCCAGTGTCCCGCGGACGGTCTTCTTGCGGCCCTCGCGTGCGACGATCGATGCGCGCGCGGTCAGCGGGCCGAGTGGCGTCGGCCGCAGATAGCGGACGGAGATCGTGCCGGTGTAGCACGGCACGTTGTCGATGCTGGCGCCCTCACCGAGGACGTGATCGAGGACCATCGCGCAGATACCGCCGTGCACATGACCGGCCGGTCCCTCATACGCGGCGCCGAGCGTGAATTCCGCCGACACCTCGTCTCCGTCGTGGCGGGTGTGCAGTGGCGGGGCGATCGCGTTGCGCAACCCCACCACGGCGTTGCCCCAAGGCATTCCGACGAACTCTGGCGTGTAGCGCACCCCCGTAGGGGCCGTCCATCTGCTCGGCCCGCAAGTCCGCCACGAGCTCGTCGATGCGGGTGCGGGCCTGCGTGATGACGTCGTCGTCCACCTCGGTGCGGATCACTGCATCGATGAGCTGCCGGACGGAGTCGGTGAGCGGCTCGTACACCGACCGGCGGCGTGCGATCTCCTCGTCGGAGATGTCCTCGAGGGTGAACTGCATGCGGCGACTCCCGGATCGTGTCCGGCCGAATGGCCGGGGACCAGACTAGAACGTGTTCTAATCTAGCGGAAGGCGTCGGCGTCGGCCACCAGATCGGTGCGTGCGTCGGCGAGCAGTTCGGCCCGGTCGTCGGGTCGGACGAAACCGGCGCCGATGGCCGTATCGGCGGCCGCGGTGTACTGCTCGAGGTACACGTCGGGGTTCGGGTAGAGGTCGGCGAGTACGGTCGGCGGCAATGGTGTCGTGCGGCCGAACAGCACGCAGATGCGTGGCACCTGCTCCTCGACGACACCGCTGAGGACCTGGGTCGCCACATCCACACAGGGTGTGCGTACGCCGTCGCGTACGTTGCCCACCTCGTCGAGCTCGAAGCGGTGCCCCGCACCGGAATCAGTGACCAGTAGCGGTGGCGCCGTGGGTGGTTCGGTCCCGTCGTCCACCCACCCGCGCAGATGATGCAGAGCGGCGCGCAGGACGAACCGTTGCTGGCCGCGATTCACCGGGTCCGGGCAGCCGAGCATCGACTCGTACTCGCCGATCTGGACGTGATCGGCGTGCGACGTGCCCGCCACCTCCCAGACCCGCAGTCGTGGCGAATCCGGTTGCCGTGCCGTTACATACCGGAAGTCGGTGAGGACGTCGGTCTCGGTCTGCACGACGAACACCGGGATCGCCAGATCGGTGGAGATGCGGACGGGCGTTCCCCGATACGCCTCGTCGATGTCGACGGGGCCGCCGGCGTCTCCCAACGGGAGGGCGCCCATCGACCGACTGTGGATCAGGATGCCATGAAACGCGTTGTGCCGGTTCGCGAAGTGATTGGCGTAGGTGGTCAGGGCCATCGCCGACTGCGATTCGCCCACGGCGAGCAGTCGGCGCACCGTCAGACCGGTCAGCGGGTGACCGGGCGCATCGGAGCCGGCCAGGGCCAGCCCGATGCTGCCGAAGATGTCGTAGCTGTATCCGTCACCCGGATGGTGCAGGGTTCCGTATCGGTCGGGGTCCTTGTCGGCGAGCCGCATTCCCATCTCGGCCATGCCGACCGACCCGTCACCGCCCTCGATGCCGGTGTATTGCGCCGACACCCCTATCCACGCATATCCCGAGCGCACGAATTCGGGTGCCAGGTAGGTGTATTCGGGCGCCGCATCCATCCCGCTCGACACGTTGAACCACTCGACGACGACGTGGCCGTTGAAGTCGGCGTCGTCGCGCGGGCGCCGCACCAGTATGCGCGTGGTGAAGTCGGCGGAAGCGAGTTCGTCGAGTTCGCCCGATGACGCGGTGCCGTAACGCCGGGCTCGCCCGGCGGCCGCATATTCGCGTTCGTCGTATCCGTGGGCCGCCAGCTCAGGACCAGGCGTGGCACTGAGAATGGTGTGGCCATGGCCGTCGGTCAATTCGGTGAAGGTCACCCGTGAGGACATTCCTCGACTGTAACCGCTATTCGCTGCGGGACTTGCGATGATTGTCGATGACCTTGCCGAACATGAAATGCATCTTGGTGCCCAGCGGCCAACCCACGTAATAGCAGAGGAACAGCGAGATCTCCTCGAGCTGCTCGGGGGTGAACTCCTCGTTGGCCAGTGCCGACGAGGCCTGGATCTCGGCGACGTCGATCTGTCCGGCCGCAGCGAGCGCACCGAAGAGCAGCAGCCGCCGGTCCCGGATCGAGAGACCCTCGCGCGACCACACCTCGCCGAAGACCTGATCTGCGGTGTGCGCGAAGTAGTCTCCCGGGCCGTCCGACATCTCCCAGCCGTAGACCTTCGACATCATGTCGAGGGATTGGCGGCGTTGCTCGGAGGTCATGCGGTCTGTTCTCCTTCGTGATGGGGGACGCCGAGCGCGCCGGCCAGATCGCGGCGGGCGATCGTGCCGAGCGGCAGGTCGACGCCGAGTTGGTCGGCCAGTGCCAGGGCGAGGGACAGATCTTTCTCGCCCAAGGTGCGAACGGAACGGAAGATGTTGTACCAGAAGTCATCCGGTGCGATCTCCGCGGTGGTGTCGCGGAGCATGATCGCACCCGCACCGCCGGTGATCGCGTCGGTATGCCGAACCACCTTGCCGAGCTTGGCGACGTCGATGCCTGCGGATTCGGCCAGGCGCGCCGCCTCGGTGGTGGCGGTGAACGAGATGAAGTGCAGCAGGTTGCGGGCCAGCTTCATCTTGGTGCCCGCCCCGACGTCGGCTCCGGCGTGCACGAGCATGTCGGCGGTGAGTGCGAACGGTTCTTTCAGCCGTTCGTAGGCGTCACGCGGGCCACCGACCATGATGGCCAGCCGGCCTTCGGCCGCGCCGAGGGCACCACCGGAGATCGGCGCGTCGAGCAGTATGACGCCCTGCGCCGCCGCGAGGTCGGCGAGGTCACTCGCGGTCTCGGGGGAGATGGTCGAATGCACGGTGATGATCGTGCCGGGCGCCGCCGCCGACAGCAGACCACCCTCGCCGGCGACGACGGTGCGTACCTGCGCGTCGTCGAGCACGCAGATGCCGATGATGTCGGCGCGTGCGGCCAGGTCCGCCGGTGAATCCGCCGCTGCCGCACCCTGATCGACCAATGTGGCCACCGCGTCGGCGGCGAGATCGAAGACGGTCAGCCCGCCGGACCACTTCGCCAGACTGCCGGCCATCGGTCCACCGATGTTGCCGAGCCCGACGAAGCCGAGACGCGCCGGTGTGCCGGCGTCGACGGTCACGACCGGATCACCTGACCGCCGTCGACGTTGAAGATCTGCCCGGTGATCCAGCCGGCCTCGTCGGACAGCAGGAACAGGCACATGCCGACGAGATCCTCGGGGGTGCCGAACCGCTTGAGCGGCAACCGGTTCACGATGTCGTCGACCATCTCCTTGGGCGTGGTGGAGCGGGTCGCCTCGGTGTCGATGGGGCCGGGGGCGATGGCGTTGACGCGGATGTTCTGGCCGCCGAGTTCGGTGGCCAGCTGCTGGGTCAGGCCGTTGATGCCCACCTTGGCCAGCCCGTAGAATCCGCTGTAGAGCCATGCGGCGGTGGAGGATTGGTTCACGATCGCGCCACCATTGGTCATCTGCGGATACACCTGGCGCGTCACGTTCAGTGCGCCGTCGAGATTGACGCTCATGAACTTCTTGTAGTAATCCCACGGCACGGTGATGAGGAAGTCGAGCTTCATCCCGCCGTAGATGGCGGCATTGTTGACCAGTCCGTCGATGGTGCCGTACGCGTCGACGGTGGTCTTCGCGAGCGCCGCGGCCGAGTCGGGATCGGAGACGTCGGTGTGGACGTAGCGTCCGCCGATGTCGGCGGCGACCTTCTCGCCTGCCTCGTCGTTGAGGTCGGCGACCACGACGTTCGCGCCCTCGGCGGCCAGCGATCGGGCATAGGCCTCGCCGATGCCGCCGGCGGCGCCGGTGACGATGATGGTCTTGTCGGTGAAACGTGCCGAGGTCATGTGCTGCTTTCTGTTGGTGGAGTGGTCGGCGGGTGCGGATGCGCACTAGGCGGGACGGGCGACTGCTTTGGTCTCGAGGTACTCCTCGAATCCGGCGACTCCCATCTCGCGGCCGATGCCCGACGCCTTGTAGCCGCCGAAGGGGACGTCGGCGGAGTACCAGATGCCACCATTGACGGACATGGTTCCGGTGCGGATTCCGTTGACCACGTGGTCGATCCGTCCTTCGTCGGTGCCCCAGACCGCGCCGGACAGACCGTAGGGGGAGTCGTTGGCGATGCGGATGGCGTCGTCGTCGCCGTCGTGGGGCAGGATCACCAGAACGGGGCCGAAGATCTCCTCCTGCGCGACACGCGCCGAGTTGTCCACCCCGGAGATCAGGGTGGGTTCGACGAAGAAGCCTTTCGCCTTGTCGGCCGGACGGCCGCCGCCGGTCTCGATGGTGCCGCCCTCGCTGCGGGCGAGTTCGATGTAGGACTCGACGCGCTGCCGTTGGCGAGCGGAGATCACTGGGCCGCATACGGTTCCGGGATCGGTGGGATCACCGGCGGCCAGCCCGGCGAGGCTGTCGCGGGTCGCTGCGATGGCCTCGTCGAGCTTCGCACGCGGCACGAGCAGTCGGGTGGTGATGGCGCAGCCCTGCCCGGCATGGGTGACGACCGCGAATGCGGCCATCGAACAGGCGGCGGCGAGGTCGGCGTCGTCCAGAACGACGAAGGCCGACTTCCCGCCGAGTTCGAGGAACACCTTGGTGAGTGACTCCACCGCGCCGGCCATCACCTTCTTGCCGGTGGCGGTCGACCCGGTGAAGGAGACGACGTCGACGCGCGGATCACTGCCGAGCTGGGCACCGAGTGCGTGATCGCTCGAGGTGACGATGTTGATGACGCCGGGCGGGAAGTCGGTCTCCTCGGCGATCACCTTGCCGACCAGGGCCGCGCACCACGGGGTGTCCGGGGCGGGTTTGAGCACGACGGTGCACCCGGCGGCCAGGGCGGGCCCGATCTTGGCGAAGTTGATCTGGTGCGGGAAGTTCCACGGGGTGATCGCCCCGACGACGCCGGCGGCCTCGCTGCGCAGTTCCCGGTGGTTGCGCAGTCCCATCGGCTTGGCCTCGCCGAGATCTTGTGTCCACTCGTAGTTCTCGGCGAGATCGGCGAAGTAGCCGAGGTCGGTGATCGGCCCTTCCAGTTGGGGACCGTGGGTCAAAAAGACCGGGCAGCCCACCTCGGCCACGGTGATCTCCCGCAACTCGTCGGCGTGCGCGAGCAGCGCGTCGCGCAACTGCCGCAGGCACCGGGCCCGCAAGGCGTGGTGGCGCGGCCCCGCCGGGGCGGCGCCGGCGCGCGGGGCCGCGCGGGGCGGCGGCGCCGGCGCGCCGCCGCCCGCGTCGGCGGCCTTGCCGAGGACTTCTTCGGTGGCCGGGTTGATGACATCGAAAGTGCCACCGCCGCCGGGGATCAGCTTGCCGTCGATGAGTAGATCCGACGCGGCTGCAGGTCTGAGGGACATGTTCTGGAACTCCATCTGGACAGGTGTCTGGACTCGAGTACAAAGCTAGTGTAGCGTCGCTCACATGTCCAGCCCCGTGTCCCAGGAATCGACCCGACGGCGGCTCTCGGCCCAGCAGGCCGAAACTGTCGCCAGGCTCACCGACGCCGCCGTCGACGTACTGAACGAAGACGGTTTCGATGGTCTGACGGTCCGCGTCGTCGCCAAACGCGCCGGCGTCGCACCGGCGACCGCGTACACCTACTTCTCGTCGAAGAGTCACCTTGTGGCAGAGGTGTTCTGGCGTCGTCTGGCCGATGGCGTCAAGACGCCGGACATGTCACTCGACCCCGGCGATCGGGTCGCCGCGGTGTTGCGCGACGTGTCGCTGGTGGTGGCCGGGGAAGGACAGCTCGGCGGCGCGGTGACCGTGGCGCTGCTGGGTACCGACCCCGATGTCGAACACCTGCGTCTACGGATCGGCGGATTCATCCGGCACCGGCTCGCCGAGGCGCTCGAGGTCGGCGTCGAGAACCCGGGCCCCGTCGTCGACGCGCTGGAGATGCTCTACGCCGGTGGGCTCGTCCACGCCGGGATGGGGCACCTCAGCTACGAGCAGACCTCCGAACGTCTTGTCGCCGCAGCACACCTACTCATGGAGAAGCAGTCCTGATGCCAGACACCGTCGCCCTCGCAGGCATGCAACAGCGGGTCCCGTTCGACCCGTATGCCTATGACTTCCACGAGGATCCGTATCCCACCTATGCGCGCCTGCGTCACGAGGCGCCCGTCTACTACAACTCGGAGATGGATTTCTGGGCACTTGCCCGGCACGCCGATGTGCGCAGCGCCTTTCGCGACGCGACGCGACTGTCCAACGCGTGGGGAGTGTCGCTCGACCCCAGCTCCTACGGCCCCGACGCACACAAGTCGATGTCGTTTCTGGCGATGGACGACCCCAAACACATGCGGATCCGCAAGCTGGTGAGCAAGGGTTTCACCCCACGCCGCGTCAACGACCTGTCCGGCCGGATCACCGCGCTGACCCACGAGCACTGGAGCAAATGCCTCGACAAGCGCGAATTCGACTACATTGCCGACTTCGCCGGGCTGCTGCCGATGGACGTGGTCTCCGAGCTCCTCGGCGTCCCGGAGAGCGATCGGGCATTCCTGCGCAGGCAATCCGACCTCCTCCTGCACCGCGAGGAGGGTGTACTCGACGTCCCCGAGGCCGCCGTCTATGCGTATATCGAACTGCACAAGTACTATTCGGCACTGATCGCCGAACGTCGCAAGAATCTCGGCGACGACCTCGTGTCGGCACTGATCACCGCCGAGATCGACGACGACGCCACCGGTGAGAAGACCACCCTGTCCGGGGACGAGATCGTCGGATTCATGGTGCTGATGGTCGTCGCCGGCAACGAGACGACCACCAAACTCCTTGCCAACGCCCTGTATTGGGGATGGCGCAACCCCGATGAGCTCGCCCGGGTCATCACCGACACCGATCTCGTGCCGGAGTGGACCGAGGAGACGCTGCGGTACGACAACTCGACCCAGATGGTGTTGCGGCGAGTGGCCGCCGACGTCGAGTACGGCGACGTCACCATCCCGGCGGGTCAGCGGGTGCTGCTGCTCGTCGGATCGGCCAACCGCGACGAGGATGTGTTCGACGATCCCGACCGCTACCGGATCGGCCGCGACACCGCGCAGGCCCTGATGAGTTTCGGGATGGGAACGCACTTCTGCCTCGGTGCGCACCTCGCCCGGCTGGAGGCCAACGTCGGTCTCGCCGAGGTGGTGCGGTCCATCAAGTCCGTCGACATCGACATCGACAACGCGGTCCGCGTGCACTCTGTGAACGTGCGCGGATTCGCCGAACTCCCCGTGAAAGTGACGGTGCGCTGATGAGTTTTCTCCCGCATCCCGATCGCCGGCCGGTCCTGGTCGCCGGCGCGTCGTCGGGGATCGGCGCCGCGACGGCGCAATGGCTGGCCCGCCAAGGCCATCCGGTCGCGCTCGCCGCCCGCCGGATGACCACGCTGCAGGAACTCGCCGACAAAATCGCCGCGGACGGCGGCGAGGCAGTCGCGGTGCCCCTTGATGTGACCGACGAGGCGTCGGTGATCGACTGTGTCGCCAAGGCGCAGGCCGCGATCGGCGAACTCGAGATCGTCGTCGCCGGTGCCGGTGACCTGGCGATCGGATTGTCGTACGAGACCTCGCCGGCGGAATTCGCCGACCAGATCAACATTCACCTCACCGGCGCCTACCGCCTGTACCGGGCGGTGATCGGTGGAATGATCGAGCGCACCCGCGGCGACATCGTGTTCATCGGATCCGATGTGGCGGTGCACCCCCGACCGTGGTCGTCGGCATATGTCGCGGCCAAGTCCGGCATCGACGGTCTCGTCGCCACTATCGCGCTCGAACTCGAGGGCACCGGGGTGCGGGCCGGGGTGGTCCGACCGGGCCAGACCCTCACCGGGATGGGCATGGATCTCGACCCGGAGGCCACCACCGGCATGCTCAACGACTGGATCCGACACGGGCTGGCCCGCCACGGCAATTTCCTTGCGCCCGAACACATCGCGCAAGCGGTCGCCGCGATGGTCGCGATGCCCCGCGGCGCGCACATGCGGTCGGTGGAGGTCGAGGCCGAAGGTGCGCTGCCCAGAGAGAAGCGTTCTGCGAAAGGAACCGAACAATGACCACCCTGACGACTCCCAAGCGCGTGTCGGGCGGCGACGGTGAACACGGCCACCTCGACGAACTCGCCACCGACCCGATCGGACTGTTCTGGCGGATCCGTGAGGAGTGCGGCGACGTCGGACAGTTCCAGCTCGCCGACCGGGAGGTGGTGCTGGTCTCCGGTGCGGTGGCCAACGAAGAGTTCTTCCGCGCACCCGAGGAGGACCTGGACCAGGCGGCCGCCTACCCGTTCATGACGCCGGTCTTCGGTGAGGGCGTCGTCTTCGACACCAGTCCGGAAGAGCGGTCCAAGGCGATTCACAATGCGGCCCTGAAGGGTCCGCACATGAAGCAGCATGCGATCACCATCCCGCACGAGACCGAGCGCATCATCGCCGAGTGGGGCGACGAGGGGGAGATCGACCTCCTCGAGTTCTTCGCCGAGCTGACCCTCTACACGAGCTCGGCGTGTCTGATCGGGCGCCGGTTCCGCGAACAGCTCAACGGGCACATCGCGCACCTCTTCCACGACCTGGAGAAGGGCACCGACCCGATCGCCTACGTCGACTATCGCGCCGACATCGAGAGCTTCCGCAAGCGCGACGCCGCGCGGGCCGAGCTCGTCGAGTTCATCCAGGGGGTGATGAACGAGCGGATCGCGAATCCGACCGAGAACAAAGACGATCGCGACCTGATGGACGTGCTGGTGCAGGTCGGGTTCGATGCCGACACCATCACCGGCATGTTCATCTCGATGATGTTCGCCGGTCACCACACCACCTCGGGCACCGCCGCGTGGACCCTCATCGAGCTGCTGCGCAATCCGGACTACATGACACAGGTGTACGAGGAACTCGACGACATCTACGCCGATCGGGGCGAGGGCAGGCCCGAGTACTCGTTCGCCGCGATGCGTCAGATCCCCAAGCTGGAGAACGCACTCAAGGAGGCGCTGCGGCTGCATCCGCCGCTGATCGTCCTGATGCGGGTGGTGCAGAACGATTTCCACGTCGAGGACTTCGAGATCAAGGCCGGTCAGTCGATCGCCGTGTCGCCGGCGATCTCGAACCGGCTGCCCGAGGATTTCCCGAATCCCGACACCTTCGATCCCGATCGCTACGTCAAACCGCGCCTGGAGGATCTGGTGAACCGGTGGACGTGGATTCCGTTCGGTGCCGGCCGACATCGTTGCGTCGGTGCACAATTCGCGATCATGCAACTCAAGGCAATCTTCTCGGTGTTGTTCCAGAACTACGAATTCGAGATGGCCCAGCCCGCGGACTCCTACCGCAACGATCACTCGAAGATGGTGGTGCAGCTCGCACAGCCGTGCCGGGTGCGCTACCGCAGGCGGGCCGCAGACAAGGAGGTCTGATGCGAATCGAAATCGATCTCGACCTGTGCCAAGGGCACGGAATGTGCGAGATGGAGGCGCCCGAGGTGTTCGAGACCCACCACGATCACGCCGAGATCCTCGACAAGGAACCCGACGACAGCCTGCGCGAGCAAGTCCTCGCCGCAGTCCAGTACTGCCCCACTCAAGCCCTGAGAATCGCAAGCCCTGAGAATAGTTGACGACAAGTGAGGTTGACCGACATGGCATTTGATCGTGCCGAACTCGAAGAGATGAAGCAGCGCTGGCTGCAGGCCAACATCGACGCCGAGAAGGCCGGTGACTGGCGGCCGCTGGCCGACTTCTACACCGAGGACGCCACGTACGGGTGGAACTACGGTCCGGACAAGGACTTCATGGCGGTGGGGCGTGACGAGATCCGCGATATCGCTCTCGGCCAGGAGATGGAGGGGCTCGAGGGCTGGGAGTATCCGTACGAGGAATGGGTGATCGACGACCAGACGGGATCGATGATCGGCTTGTGGAAGCAGGTCTATGAGGGCACCCGTGACGACGGCACCCATTACGCACTCGAAGGCATCCAGGGCAGCTGGTTCCGCTACGCCGGAAATTTCCAATTCTCTTGGCAGCGTGACTTCTTCGACTACGGCAACGTGTCGGCGCTGTTCATCGAGATGCTCAAGAACAATGCGATGAGCGACGGCATGCTCAAGCGGATCGAGAAGGCGACGGGCGATCAGCCGGGCTGGTACCCGTTCGGCAAGGCGCCGGTACCGTTCTGGTGACCGGCAGAAGACCCGAGAATCAACTATGACGACTCCAGCCCACATGTATTCGGATCTGACCGGTGATCAGCTCGCCGGTCTCGTCCCCGAACTGCTGCTCTCGGGACAACTCATCGACCGCAGCGGAATGGCCCACCTGATCGGCGCTTTCGGCCGCGAGACGATGGCCCGGGTGGCCGTCGAGGAATGGATGGCCGCCAGCCCCGTCTACACCCACCGCATGCGGACGGCGCTGGGCATCGACGGGAACGGCGTCGAGGACATGTTCAAGTGCCTGCAACTCGATATCGGTGCGCCGCCACAATTCATGGATTTCCGTTACGAGGTCACCGATCACGATCACGGGGCCTTCGTGCTCGATCATTGTGGTGCGCTGATGGATGTGGAACCGCTGGGCGACGAATACGTGACCGCGATGTGCCATGACATCGAGGATCCGACGTTCGACGCGACCGCGATCGCCACCAACCGGCGCGCCCGCATCCGTCCCATTCATCGGCCGCCGCGCCGACCGGCCGACCGGCATCCGCATTGCGCGTGGACCGTGACGATCGAGCCGGACCGCGACGAGTTGCCGCTGCCACCGGATGCGGAGCTGATGTTCACCACCCGCGCCGCCCAGGTCGGTCTGGTACCCATCGACGCCACGGCCGACGACGGACTCGTCGACTACCGCGGCGCGCTGGTGGCCGATCTGCAGTTCGCCGAATGGTCGGCGTCGGCGCTCGCACGGATCGCCGAAGAGGTTGCGTTGCAGCATCAATTGCTCGCACTGGGATTCTGGCTCAGCGTGCGCCGGTACGCCGAGTCCGTCGAGCAGGCCACCGAGATCTTCCGCAAACAGTTCACCGGCATCGCGGGACTGGCGGCGGACCGGCTGCGCGCGGAATTACGTCTGGGCACCGACGCGCAGGCGCTGGCGCAGGTCGTCAACCTGATCCCGGTGCTCGGCCCCGGCCGCTACACCGGTGTCGAGGCGGCCGTCGACGCCGACGAGGTGATCGTGGAGATACCCGCGGATTCCGCTGCCCACGCCGACGGCGGCTGGATCACCCTGCTGGACACGGATCACGTCGAACCGCTGCAGGCGATCGGAGTGGCCGTCGATCCGCGCTGGAGCGTGGTGGCGGCCGAGCAGACCGGGGAGGGACTGACGGTGCGGTTCGGTCTGGGCACCGAGGCGCAGAAAGAGTCCGGTGAGGTGGCCATCGCGCGGTTCAGTTCCGGCGCCGACTTCACCTTCACCGACCGTGGCCGCTCGATCCCGATCACGCCACTGACCACCACCGGCGGGGTGTGATGGCCGGATTCGGTCTCGCCGGGCGGGTGGCGATGATCGCGGGCTCGACCCGCGGCATCGGTCTCGCCGTGGCGTACGCATTGGCCGGTAGTGGTGTGTCGCTCGTCGTCAACGGCCGCGACGAGGATGCGGTGGCGGCTACCGTCGACGAGATCGTCGGCGGCGGTGGTCGTGCGGTCGGTGTGTGCGGTTCGGCCGGCGACCGCGGCGTCGTCGAGAAGATGGCGGCAGACGCGCTGTCGGAGTTCGGTGCACTCGACATCGCGATCAACTGCGCGGGCATCGCCGAGCCGCCGGGGTCGACGGTGCTGACGATCACCGAGGACGAGTTCCGTGAGCAGCTCGACGCCCACCTGATGAGCGCCTTCCATCTCACACAAGTCGCCGGAGGTGTGTTCGCCGAACAACATTCGGGGGCGATCGTGCTCACCGGATCGGCCGCCGCGCTCGGAACCTTCGGCGGCAGTGGGTATCCCGCGGCGAAGGCCGGCGTCACCGCGCTGGCTTCGGCGGCCGCCGGTGATCTGGCCCCGCTCGGGGTCCGCATCAATGTGGTGATGCCCGGCGCGAAATCGCGGCTGTCATCGGGTCCGGAGTACGTGCGCCATATCGAGAGCCTGCACGCGCGTGGGATTCTCGACGACCTCACCCGCGATGCCGCCATCGACCCGGCCCCGCCCGAGTACGTCGCGCCGCTCTACACCTTCCTCGCCGGTGACGCCGCGGCCGACATCACCGGCCAGACCTTCACCGCCGCAGGCGGATTCATCGGACGTTATGATCCGCACCAGCCCACCCTCATCGCCTACCGTGAGCACACATCGACCGCCCCATACACCATGACCGAACTGGCCGATCTGCTTCGCTGAGGATCGCGAGCCGCCGAATTCTTCACAAGTATTTTCGATTGTTGCTCGCCGACCGGGCATATCGGGTGTAGACTCGAACGCACCAGCGACGAACTGATGTTTGATCGCATTCACTTTGGTCGTATTCACTGGGGGGTGACGATGACAACGATCGACCTGCCGGCTCTTGCGCCGGATGAGCAGGCCACGTTGTTGCATGCCCTTCTCGATCAGATGGGTTCGACGGATCTGTCGCAGTGTTCGGATGAGTCGTTGTTGGAGGTCGCGGCAGCCAATGAACGCGCGATCAACAAGCTGACCTTCCAGGGTGACCGGCAGATCGTCGAGCTATCCGACCGGAATGCGGAGCGCCGGTTCGGGTTTCGATCGGTCACCGACATGATGGTCGTCGGGTTGCGGGTGTCGGAGCCGATGCGCCGTCGCAAGCAGATGACCGCCACCGCCACCTATCACGGGTTGACCGGTGAACCGCTCGCCCCGAAGTACCCCACGTTGGCGCAGGCGTTCGCCGAGGGGGCGGTCGGGTCCGCACATTCGCGGGTGGTGATCGACGTTCTCGACGACATCCCGCATCAGGTCGACCACGACATCAAAGTCAACGCCGAAAAGCAGATGGCCGACTACGCCCGCGTGCACACCCCCGCCGAGTTGACCGCGATCGGCGCGCGGCTGATGGCACACCTCGACCCCGACGGCGAGTTGACCGACGACGTCGACCGGCAGCAGAAACGTCAGGTGTTCCTCGGCCGCCAAGACACCCAGCAGATGTCGAAGATGACTGGCAAGATGACCCCGGAATGCCGTGCCGACCAAGAAGCCGTGTGGGCGGTGTGGGCAGCCCCCGGTATGAACAACCCCGACGACCCCGAGTCGCCGTCGGGTTCCGTCGAAGACGCCGATCCCGAGAAGTTGGCGGCCGCGGTCGAACGTGACACCCGCAGCCAAGCGCAACGCAACCATGATGCGATGCAGGCCGTGTACAAGCTGGCGTTGACGTCGGGGGAACTCGGCGAATCCCATCGCGGGCTACCGGTGCAGTTGATCATCAAAGCCGACCTCACCGATCTGATCAACGAAACCGGCCACGGCGTGACGGCCACCAACAGCCTGCTGCCCATCAAAGATGTCATCCGGTTGGCCGCCGAATCGCAGCCGTGGTTGGCGGTGTTCGGTGAGCACACCACCGTGCCCCTGTATTTGGGTCGGGCCCGGTTGGCGAGTCGCGGGCAACGGATGGCGTTGTTCGCCAAACCCGACGGACAGGTGTGCTCACACCCCGGGTGTTCGCAGCCGGCCGCGCACTCGGAAATCCACCACGCCACCCTCGATTACGCCAAGGGCGGGTTGACCAACATCGACGACCTCGCCCCGGCGTGTCCGAAACACAACCGGATGGTCGGCGACAAACTCGGCCAGTACACCACCGGCATCTACCGCGACGGACCTTTGGCCGGGCGGTGTTGGTGGCGGCGTAACGCCGCCCCCGGTGCCCCACCGCACCCGAAACGCGTCAACAAACTGCCTGATGTCGGACCCGACTTCACCGCCGGGCTCGCGAAGGTGCGTGCCGAAATCCACCGGCAACCACCCGACGCGGGTAATCCGTTGCCGGACAGCAGCACCGGTGGCTACGACGTCGTCGACATCATCACCCCCGACTACGCCGACATCGACGTGACCACTGAACCGTCACGCGTCGAAGCCCGCCTGGCCCGCCTGCTCGCCATCTGCGGACGCTGACCACCGAATCTGCAGCCTTTAGTCGCGGAAACCGCGACCAAAGGCTGCAGATTCGGCGTCACATCAGCTGTAGTCCGAGCCAGAGTGCGCCGACGGCGGCAATGAGTGTCGGTGGCACGGTGAGTGTTCCCAACAGGACGTAGCGGCGGGTCGGGGGAGCGATCGTGTGACGGCGCATCACGTCGCGCCACAACAGGTTCGCCAACGAGCCGAAGTAGGCGAGGTTCGGCCCGATGTTCACGCCGAGCAACATCGCGAGGGCAAGGCCAGGTTCGTGGGAGACCATCGGCAGCAGCAACAGGGTGGCGGGCAGGTTGTTGAGGATATTGGCCGCCAGCGCGGCCAGCGCGGCCACCGCCAGCAGCGCCCACAGTTGCGTTCCGGACGGGATCAGACCGGTGATCCACTCACCGATAGGGCCCAGCCGGATCGGCACGATGATGATCCCCAGCGCGGCGACGAACGCGAGGAACGGGATGTTCACCGCGCGCACCGCCCGCACCAGGGTCACCGCGGGGGCCTTGCGCAGTGGAGCGATCAGCATCACCACGGCACCGACCGCGGCAACGGCCGCCAACGGAATCCCCAGCGGCTCGGCGATCACGAAGCCACACAACACCAGCCCCAGCATCACGAGTGTGGCGAGGGGGGCCGGACGTCGGGCGGTGCTCGGCGGGTTGCCGTCCTCGATGGCCGGTGTGCCCGCAGATTTCAGCTCCGACGCGAAGAACATGCGAAAGATGACGTACTCGACGAGTATCGCGACCACCCATGGCGCCGCCATCAACCCGGCGAAAGACAAGAAGCCGAGCCCTGTCGCCGAAAAGGCCAGCAAATTCGTCAGATTCGACACGGGCAGCAGCGTGGATGCACTGTTGGCCAGATGTGCGGTCGCCGTGCCGACCGGTGTCACCCGGGCGCCGATGCGTCGCGCGGTGGCGACCGCCACCGGCGTCAGCAGCACGATGGTGGTGTCGATCGAGAGGACCGCCGTCGTCAGCGCTGCCGCGACGAACACCAACCCGAGGAGACGCGTGGGCGAGGCGCGGCTCCACGACGCCAGAATCTGACCGATCCACGCGAATACCCCGGTGCGCGCACACACTTCGGCGATCACCAGCATTGCGGCGAGGAACCCGATCGTCGGGCCGATGAACCGCAACTCGTCGACCACCTGAGACCACGACACCGCCCCGAGCAGGGCGAGCAGCAATGCGGCCGGAACCGCGACGACCGCAGGCGAAAGTCGTTGTGCGGACACCGCGACCCCGATGACGGCGGCCAGGCAGAGCACGGCCACGGCGGTGCCCAGCGAACTGTGGGCATCGAGCACGTCGCGAGCTTACGCCGGTGGGCGGGTCAGCTATCGGTGCCGCTCCAGCCGAATTCGTTCTGCCCGGCCGCCGGCTCGTCACCGGCCGGCAGGGCGACCACGCGGCGTGGGGCGATGACGGTGGTCAGGACGGACCCGACCACCAGAACGATCCCGAGCACCAGACAGCCCTGATTCATCGGCACGACGAAGGCGTCCTGCGCACCGTGAAGCACGCGGGCGCCGAGCTCACCGGGCAGCCGGGCGGCTACTTCGCTCGCCTCGGCCAGCGAACGCCCGATGTGCTCGGCGGCGACGTCGGCCTGCCCCAGTATCTGCCGTCCACCCGCGGTGTTGCCCGCACCGATCTGTGCCTGGCCCGCGGCGGTTATCTGGTCATGAGCGAGATCCGCGACGGGACGGATGCGGCTCGCATACCCGGCAGCGAGGAGGCTTCCGGCCAGCGCGATGCCGATGGCCGCGCCGATCTCGCGGGCGGTGTCGTTGACCGCCGAGCCCACACCCTGGTTGTCGAGCGGGGTGTTGGACATGATCGCGGTGGTCGACGGGGCCGTCGCGAGCCCGATACCGATCGCACAGAATCCCAGCATCCACGCCATCATCCAGTACGCGTCGTAGTCGACGACGCCGAGCAGAATCAGTCCGACGCCGGCGATGAGCAGGCCGGCGCCGAGGACGAAGCGTAGCGAGTGGAAGCGCACCGCAAGCCAGTTGCCCAGCAGCGCAAAGATACTCACCCCCAGCACCATCGGCATGAGGGCGAACGCCGAACGCAGCGGTGAGAACCCGAACACCAACTGCAGCCGCTGCAGAAGCAGATAGAAGGCGCCGAACGAGGCGAAGAACTGCAAAGCCACCGACAGTGCACCGGCGCCGAAGGCGCGGTTGGTGAACAACCGGACGTCGAGAAGCTGCCGGCGACCCCGCAGCTCGATCAGACAGAACACGACGACGAGCACCGCACCGCCGATGAGGGTCCCGAGCACCAGCGCGTCATTCCATCCGCGATGCGGAGCCTCCAGCAGACCGAACACGATGCCGGTGACCGCGAGGATGGACACGACGGAGCCGGCGTAGTCGAAGGGTTGCGGATCGTGGTCCTTCGACGAGCCGATCGTCAGGCATACCAATGCGGTCACCGCGGCCGACGCGGCGAAGGTGATGAAGATCGAATGCCAGGAGAAGAACTCCAGCAGGATACCGGAGACGAAGAAGCCGGCGATCGCACCGGCGCCGGCCACCGCGGCCCAGATACTGATGCCGATGCTCCGTTTGTCCGCGGGCACACCGGAAGTGATCAGCGACAGGGTGGTCGGCATGATGAAGGCCGCGCCGACGCCTGCGACGCAACGCGTGATGATGAGTTGCGTCGAGTCGGTGGTCCAGATCGCCGCCAGCGATCCGATTGCGAACACCAGCAGCCCGACGACCAGCATCTCGCGCCGACCGAAACGGTCACCGATCGCCCCGGCCGGCAACAGCAGCGCGGCGAGCGCGAGGGTGTAGCCGTCCGCGATCCAGGTCATCTGTCCGGTGTCGGCACCGATGTCGATGGCGATGTCGGCCAGCGCGGTGTTGAGGGCGGCCATCGCGGCGACCACCATGCTGACCGCCGCGCAGGCGATGAGGATCAGCCACACCGACCGCAGATCCAGCGTCCTGGGTTGTGTCATCCGTGGCTTCCTTTCCAAGCGGTGAGCAAAGTCGGCAACAAAAATGTGATGCAGGCGACACGCGGGCGACGAATCAAGACACCACATGCAACGTGTGACACATTGATCACTGGAGTAACAAACTCGGGGTTGCAGATCGCCATCACGATCGTGGCCCCGGACAACCGAAAGAGGGAGATCATGGCCGCACCGGTCGCCTCTTCACGATCCACCGAGACCCCAACCGTGCGCCTGCACGTGTGGCGGGTGCTGTCGATGCTGGTGGCACTGATCGCCATCGTCTGCGCGCTCGTGCTCATCGTCACGACCGCTGCCTGAGCGTCGTCGGTGGCCGGGTGTGAACCCGGGGCCCGCCGGCGCGTGCGGGCCGCGTCGTCACCCGGCCGGACCGGGATGAGACGACGCGGCCGAGACTCACGCGTGCTTTTCGACTACGTCGCCGACGGCGGGCAACGCCTCGGTGACGTATCCCTTCGCCTTGCCGCGCAGCGAGTTGTAAGCCTTGGTCAGTGGCGCCTTCGCCGATTCGGCCTGGGCGTCGGTGACCGCGAGCAATGCCTCCGAGGCGGTGCCGGGATCGGCGGCCAGATGTGCACCGAATGAGGTGCCCGCCGGCTTGGAGTCCCAGAACGGCTGGAGTGCCGTCACGAAGTCCGGAAGCATCAGGTTGGTCGCCTTTTTCACGATGTCGGGTTTGACCTTGCCGACGGCCGCGTACGCCGTCTTCACCGCGGCACCACCGAATCCCTTCTGGGCTGCGACCCGCGAGTCGATCACCCCCACCAGATCGTCGACCACGGCTGGGCGGTTCGGGCCGAGCAGGGACTGCAGCGAATCGCTCATCAAGAATCTCCTCAAGGGACGGTTACGAAGACGATGCGGCCGCATGCGGCGACCGGCACCCCTGAGCAGAATAGACGCCTGCACCGGCGAAGTATGGTCGCGCCAAGGTTTGCGGCGTGTGGGGTCTCGGGCCCCTCAGCGCTTCGTGATCACCACATTGCCCAGGGCGGGCGCACGGTCGCGGTCGGCGACGGACGCGGTGATCAGCAACCGGCCGTCGTCATCCCAGACGTCGACGTCGATCGTCTCACCCGGGAAGACCACGCCGGCGAAGGTCGTCGAGTAGTCGGCGACGGCCGTCACGTCGCCGTCGAGAAGCGAGTCGACGACGGCGCGGCACACCGTTCCGTAGGTACACAGGCCGTGCAGGATAGGCCGGGGAAAGCCTGCGGCCGAGGCGAATTCGGGGTCAGAGTGCAGCGGGTTGCGGTCGCCGCACAGGCGGTAGAGCAATGCCTGGTTCGCCAGCGTCGGCACCGACAGGTGGTGATCGGGTTCGCGGTCGGGGTAGGTGACCCGGTTCGACGAGCCACGCTCGCCACCGAACCCGCCCTCGCCCTTGGCGAAGATGGATGACCGTGCCGTCCACAAGACGGTGCCGGCGTCGTCGACGGTGACCGATTCCTGGACGATGACCGCCGCCGACCCCTTGTCCTGGATCTCGGCGATCGTGGTCCGCGTGGTCGCCTTCCCGGCTGCGGGAATGGGCCCGTGGGCGGTGACCTGCTGGCTGCCGTGCACCACCTTGGCGAGGCCGATGTCGATTCCGGGGAAGGAGACCTTCGGGGCCTCGGTGGCGTGGAAGGACGCCGCGACGGTCGCGAAGGTGGGCAACACCTTTGGCGCCACATCGTCGACGTACACCAGGCCGGTGCGGTCCATCGGGTCGCTCGCCGCGCCGACGGCGAGGTGGTAGAGCGCGACGTCGGAGGCCGACCACTCGAAGCTGACCTCGGGGAGCTCGGCACCCAGCGCCTCGGACAGGTCGATCGGCATGACCTCAGTTCTCCTTGCCTGCGGTGGCGGCGGAAGGTGCTGCGCTGTGCGCCGTCTCGCCGTCGGCGCAGTCGCGCGCCGCGAGGTAGCCGAAGACCAGTGCCGGGCCGATGGTGGCCCCCGGGCCGGCGTAGGTGTGACCCATCACCGGGGCGGACGTGTTGCCGGCGGCATAGAGGCCCGCGATCACCGAGCCGTCGGCGCGCAGCGCACGTCCCGATGCATCGGTGTCGATGCCGCCCTTGGTGCCGAGATCGCCGGGCACCATCTTGACCGCGTAGAACGGCGCCTGGTCGACGGCCCCGAGGCTCGGGTTGGGCTTGTTGGTGATGTCGCCGTAGTAGTGGTCGTAGCCGCTCTTACCGCGGCCGAAGTCCTCGTCGACACCTGCTCGTGCGAAGCCGTTGAATCGTTCGGTGGTGGCGCGCAATGCATCTGCGGGAACGTCGATCTTCTCGGCCAGGGATTCGAGGGAGTCGGCCTTGACGACGACCCCGGATTCGAACCACTTCTTCGGAAGCGGTTGGCGGGCATTGACTCCCGCGAAGAGGTAGCGGTTGCGGCACCGCTGGTCGAAGATCAGCCAGGACGGTACGTTGTCGCCCGGGCCGGTACCCTGGCCGAACTCGCCGCCGTACATCTGGTGCACCGCTTCGACATACGGCAGTGATTCGTTCATGAAGCGATCGCCGCGGGTGTTGACGATGAACGTGCCGGGTACCGAGCGTTCGGACAGCGCGAACCACGGGCCGCGCGGCAGCGGGATGGTCGGGCCCCACCAGGAGTCGTCCATCAGGGACACCGCGGCCCCGATCTTGAGGCCTGCGTTGATGCCGTCACCGGTGTTGGTCGGCGCGCCGGTGGTCCAGTCGGAGCCGATGGGCTCGCGCTGGTACTTCTTGCGCATCTCGACGTTGTGCTCGAAGCCACCGCACGCCAGGATCACTCCACGCTCGGCGCGGATGTGCAGTCGACGTCCCTCGTGCTCGGCGACCACGCCGACCACCCGGTCGTTCTCGGTGACCAGATCCACCAGTCCCGTCGACAAACGCAGTGGCACACCGGCTTTGCGGACTCCGAGCAGGAGTTCGGCGGCCAGCGCCGCGCCCATCGCGATGAGCTTCTTGCCGCGGCTGCGAGCCCAGAAGAACCGCGCGCCCACCTTGCCCATCCGCACCGGACCGCGCCAGTGTCGCAACCCGGTGTTGAGCCAGCGGTAATCCGACTGCAGGACAACCATGTTCAGTGGTGCCTTGGTGTACTGCGGATGCAGTGTCTTCAGGTCGTCGCCGAGGGCGCGGGCGTCGAACGGCCGGGGTTCGACGCTGCGGCCACCGAGCCGTCCGCCGGGCGCCTCGGGGTAGTAGTCGGAGTAGTTCTTCACCCACTCGAGGTCGAGGGGAGCGTGCGCCATCAGGAACTCGAGGGCCTCGGCGCCTCGGTCGATGTAGGTGTCGATCTTCTCGGCCGGCGCGTGCTCGCCGATGATCGCGTGCACATACCGGCGCGCCTCCTCGCGATCGTCGGGGACCCCGTCGCGCTTGAGGACCGAGTTGCCCGGGATCCAGACCCCACCTCCCGAGCGGGACGTCGAGCCGCCCCAGTAGGCCGATTTCTCGATGATCACGGTCCGTAGGCCCTGCGCGGCCGCGGTTATGGCCGCGCTGAGGCCGGCGGCTCCAGCCCCCACGACGACGACGTCATAGGTCTCGTCCGGATCGGTCCCGGTGGGTTGCTGTCCTGCTGGTTCGGTCGCGCCGGCCATGAATTGGGTCCCTTCGTGCGCCGCGGGTGGAACGGGTTCTCATCTAAAAGTAGAACACGTTACAGATTCGCGGCGCCAGGGGTCGGCGGAGTCGGCGGGTGATCGGCGTCGACGCTCGCCCGGCAAGCCGGTGTGACCAGCGGCTTTCCGTCCGGTCGAATCGCTGCATGCCGATGCCCGCCTGGCCGGTGCACACGGTGGAGACGAAGCACCGGTGCCGGTCTGGTGCTCACTTGCCGCGTGCTGTCTCCGGTGCCGCGTCGTCGGCGTCGTCTCCGTAGGCGATTTCGCGGACGGAGAAGTGGGTGGTGTCGATGGTGTCGGTGGTGAGGTATTCGGTGAACAGTGCGATGGCCTCGTCGGGGGAGAACACTTCGTTGCGGTGGACCGCGATGGTGGAGTCGTCTTTCTGGGCGAGGTCGATGAGTTCGGTGCTACCGGTGGGATGCCCGAGGGCGACGAGGCGTCCGTCGAGTTTCCACTCGACGGTCAGCCCGTCTTGGGTTCCGGTGGTCTGTACGAAGTTGTGCTCGGGTTTGGCGTATTCATACGTCGGGAGACCTTCGGGCCAGGGGAAGAGGACGGCGTACAGTCGCTTAGTTCCGATGAGACGAATTATATGGCCTATCTGTATCGTAGTCCTGTCGAGGCCAGCGTCGAGAACATCTATTGAAGTCATATTCGAGAACGTTTCTACGCCGTAACTCATGGCACCTGCTCCTTTGAGTCTGGTCCTGATGCGCTCACTCGTCGGTTGTCTGCTTTGACGTTGCCCCGTCGGTGGTTGCTGGGCGCGGAGTCGCAGTGCTGTCGTGGCGAGCGGCGACGGGCGCGTGTGAACCACTCTCGGAGATCGACGATGTCGGCTCGGCCGAGGCGGCGTTCTCGTCGGCGTCCTCGCCGTAGGCGATTTCGCGGACGGAGAAGTGGGTGGTGTCGATGGTGTCGGTGGTGAGGTATTCGGTGAACAGTGCGATGACCTCGTCGGGTGAGAACACTTCGTTGCGGCGGACCGCGATGAATGAGTTGTCTTTCTGTGCGAGATCGATGGGTTCGGTGCTGCCGGTGGGGTGGCCGAGTGCGACGAGGTGTCCGTCGCGGCTCCACTCGAAGGTCAGGCCGTCCTGGGTTCCGGTGGTCTGCACGAAGTTGTGTTCGGGTTCGGCGTATTCAAGCTTCGATCGACCCTCTGGCCATGGGAAAATAATCGCATATAAGAAATAGTTCCCGATGAGCCGCAGAATGTTGACCACTTCTTCTTGGGCTTCCTCTGGATCGTCGCGAAGGGCCGCTATCGAAGTCACTTTTGCGAACATTTGTGCGCCGTACATCAAGGCACCCACTCCTTAGCTACGTTTGTGACTTTTACGGGTATGACAGTACCATCCGGCAGGATAGCTGTGCCGTACGCTGGTGTTTCAGCGCTGACGGCTGGGTCGAACTCCTTTTGGTTGGCTGAAGGAGTGCCTGCTCCGCTTTTCACTTCGACTCCCGTCACTTCAACGTAGCCGTCGGGTCCCGGCTTTGGGTCTACTGGCATATCGTAGCCGTCGTACTTCCGAATCCTTGAGGAGCCATCGGGCTTTACGGGCTCAATATTTTCACCCTTGAAATCTTTGCCGCGAAATTTTACCTGGCGGTTATTTCGAACCACGATACGATTCGGGCGACGTGCGGCATACTGCTCGATTCCCTGTCCTTCCTTATCGTACGATTCCTTGTCCCATCCCTGGTATTTTCCCAATGCATCGCGCGTTTGCGCATGCATGATCGTGACGCCATTGTCTCCTATTGCCGCCTGGGAAAGGTCGAGTGCGCTGGCTCCTGCGATAGCTCCACCGGACAGCATCATGGCGCCGCCGGCGACGTTGACCGGCACCCCTAGAAGGGCGCCGACGCCGGTCGCGTCCAACGCAACACCGGGGAGCTCGACGCCGGCGCCGAGTGCCATCAGCGCGCCGCCGCCGATCAATCCGGCGGTGTCGCCCGGGTGGTGGAGCATCGCGTTGCCGTAGGAGGCTGTGGCGTTCACGACGGCTGCCGCCACATTCTCGATGTCGTCACCGATGTCCTCGAGTTCTGCTGCAGCCCAGTGGGCCATCACCTTGGCGAACGCCTCTACGTCGGCGATGATGGGCTCCAGCAGTTTGCCGGCGGCATCGGCTTCGACCTTCAGATCGCGCAGTACCTGCTCGGCTTCGCGCGCAATCCGTTTCAGCTTGTCTTCATCGCCGCTGACAATGCTCCATGCTTCGTCCAAGAAGCCAGACGGCGTGGCGATCTGCATGGCGTCACTGATGAGTGCCTTGAGATGCGCATGAGCGTCATCGACATGTTGCGCATAGGCGGTGAGCTGGCTTGCGATGCCACTCGCTGCCCTCTGAATTCCAGCACTGGCGTTTGCCGAATCAGTGAACCCCTGACTGACACTGGGCTTCTCGGGAATATCTTCGCCGTGGGCTCGGGTTTCGGGGCCCACCAAGCTGGTGTCGAACGTGCTCGCGGCCGCACCGAGTAGTGACCACGAGGCCGCAGCGGCACGCATTTTCGCGGGGTCTCCGTTGGGCCATACCATGCCGATCAGGCGCTGGATGAGACCCCAGCCGAAAGGTGCCTGGGATGTGCTTCCCTCGGCCTTTGGTGGCAGATGTGCCGAGATCGGTCTGGTCGGGGTCGGCTTGGTGGGCGGACCTCCGTTGGGGGTGATGGAGGAGTAGTGGTTGGCGGTGGCGTAGTTGTACGCACTCGTCCGAAGTAGGTCACCGACTCGGCTGACCCCATTGATCGTATCCACCGATGACACAACGACAGCGGACGCGGCGTCGTCGTATTTCTCTCCGACGACCACCCCGGCGGGGTCGGTGCCGGTCATTCCCACGGAAGCTGAGAGTGCGTTCAGTTCGCCGTGTAGCGCGGATCCGAACGCCCGGCTGGCGGCAATCGTCGCGGTCCCGGCGGCATCGAGCACCGCAGGATCAACTGTGACCACCCGTCAGCTGCGTTTCCACATCGATGAATTCCGGGCGACCGCGGCGGCGTAGTTTCTATGAGCACCGCCGACGACGACTCCCAATTCGGCCACAGATTTACGCATGTCGGCAGCCCCCTTTGCCCACTGCTGGTGCGCTCGGATGTGTGAAGCCGCCGCCTGACCTTGCCACTCGATGTGCAACTGGTCGACCTTACGATCGATCTCCGCGATGAAGGATTCGGTCGACTCCTCGAAAGCTACCAGGAGTTCACTGGCCGATTCCAATGCCGCAGGTTCCACATGGAACCCGGTTGTACCAGAAGCAGAGTGTCTTACATCCATGCTTGAACCCCCTCTGTTTTACTTAATCCATCTGATCGCCATGATAAAGGCTTGCAGCTACCTGGTGCAGCGCACTGACTATGGTCACCATACCTTCAACGATCTCGATACTTCCCTTGTGCCAATCTCCAAAAGCATCATGAAATTGACCGGCAGGTTGTCCTTTCCAGCCTGGACCCAGAAGTTCATGGATTTGATCGTCGAGCTTCATTAGCGAAGACCGAAAGTCGTTCGCCATCGAGTCGATCTCCGAAGAGATCCGGTGCACATTCTCCGGGGTGATCGCCAGTATTCCTTGCGAACCATCATAGTTTCCCATGTGTCTACCTTCCCCCGATGCTTGCCTCAGCGTTGCGGTCAGACCCTACACCACTCGCACAAAAAACGGGTACGCCACTATAGAAAGAACGGATAATATCCTCATATCGGACATTCAGGATCGAATGTCCGGTCCGATTCTTACGCTTCGTCAGTGTCCTCGCCGTAGCCGATTTCGCGGACGGAGAGGTGGGTGGTGTCGATGGTGTCGGTGGTGAGGTATTCGGTGAACAGTGCGATGGCCTCGTCGGGTGAGAACACTTCGTTGCGGTGGACCGCGATGGTGGAGTCGTCTTTCTGGGCGAGGTCGATGTGTTCGGTGCTGCCGGTGGGATGACCGAGGGCGACGAGGTGTCCATCGCGCTTCCACTCGACGGTCAGTCCGTCCTGGGTTCCGGTGGTCTGCATGTATTCATGGGTTGCTTTGACGTCGTCGTACACGGAGACGCCATCAGGCCACGGATAAAAAATGGCATAAAGGAAATAGTCTCCAACAATTCGAAGGATGTTGACGACTTCTTCTTCGGCTTCTTCGGGATCTTCACTGAGGACAGTTCTGGAAGTTATATCCGAGAACATCTCCACGCCTGGTCTCATGGTGCCTTCGGGTCGGGGTCGCTTTGTACGCCAGTATTTTCGATATCCGAGTTCTCTCCGCGAGCGACCAGTTGTCCGTCGTGGCTCCACTCGACGGCCAGTCCGTCCTTGGTTCCGGTGGTCTGTGCGAAGCTTTGTTCGGGTTCGGCGAGCCTACCGAGCAGTTCGTCCCACCGCTGCGTCGCCCTCGCCCTGCTCATGGCGACGATGCGCCCGCGGCATATCAGTCACTCTGTACCGGTTGCCGGTACGGCCCTCCCGCAAATCTGCAACGTGTTCTAAACTAGAACACGTTCAGCGCATGGAGGTGAGGACGGAATGGCGGTCGACCAGGCAGTTCGGCAGCAGATCGCAACCGATCTGTGGAACGCGGAGCGGACCGCGACGGCGATCGACCGTCCCACGGACGCCCACCCGGATCTCGACGTCGTCGACGCCTACGAGATCCAGCTCATCAACATCCGCAAGCGGCTCGATGCCGGGGCACGGGTCGCGGGGCACAAGGTCGGGCTGGCCTCGGAGGCCATGCAGAAGATGATGGGTGTCGACGAGCCCGATTACGGGCACCTCCTCGACGAGATGCAGTACTTCGAGCACACCGCGATCGACACGAAGACGTTGTGCATTCCGCGAGTTGAGGTGGAGGTCGGGTTCCTCCTCGGCGCGGACCTGCCGGGCGAGGGCTGCACCAACGAGGACGTGATCGACGCCGTCGAGTGGGTGGTGCCGTCGATCGAGCTCATCGATTCGCGGATCGCCGACTGGCAGATCACCCTGTGCGACACCATCGCCGACAACGCATCCTCGTGCGGATGGATTCTAGGCGAGCAGCGGGTGGCCATCGACGCCATCGACGTCGGCGACATCGATGCGGTCCTGCACCGCAACGGCGAGGTCGTGGCAAAGGGTAATTCCGCTGCGGTGCTGGGCGATCCACTCAATGCGGTGAGCTGGCTGGCCCGCAAGGTGAGTTCGTTCGGGGTGCACCTACGCAAGGGCGATCTGATCCTGCCGGGTACGGCAACCCGCGCCTTCGACGTGGGCCCGGGCGATCACGTCGTCGCCGAGTTCGCCCGACTCGGCAGCGTCACGCTGGACTTCAACTGATGTACAAGGACTTTCGACAACAATCACAGGAGGCGTAGGTGGCTGCAAAGCTGACCGCGGCGATCATCGGGTCGGGCAACATCGGTACCGACCTGATGTACAAGCTGGAACGGTCCGAGGTGATCGAGCCGCGATGGATGGTCGGTATCGACGCCGACTCGGAAGGGATGAAGCGGGCCGCCGACCACGGCCTGATCACCATGAGCGGTGGTGCCGACGAGTTGCTCGCGTCCTCGGAGAAGCCGGATCTCATCTTCGAGGCGACGTCGGCCTACGTGCACCGCGAATACGCGCCGAAGTATGCGGCGGCCGGGATCACCGCGGTCGACCTGACGCCCGCGGCGGTGGGCCCGGCAGTGGTGCCGCCGGCGAATCTGCGAGAACACCTCGACGCGCCGAACACCAACATGATCACCTGCGGCGGGCAGGCGACCATCCCGATGGTGCACGCCGTCTCCTCGGTCGTCCCCGTGCCCTACGCCGAGATCGTGGCGTCGGTGTCCTCGGTGTCGGCCGGGCCGGGAACACGCGCCAACATCGACGAGTTCACGCGCACGACGTCGAAGGGCATCGAAACCATCGGGGGAGCCGAGCGTGGCAAGGCCATCATCATCCTGAATCCGGCCGATCCGCCGATGATCATGCGCGACACCATTTTCTGCGCCATTCCCGCCGACGCCGACACCGACGCGATCGCCGCGTCGATCCACAAGCGGGAGAAAGAGATCCAGTCGTACGTGCCGGGATACCGGCTGCTGCAGGACCCGCAGTTCCATGCGCCGAGCGTCATCAACGGCGGCTACGCGCGGGTCTCGATCTTCGTCGAGGTCGAGGGTGCGGGCGACTTCCTGCCGCCGTATGCGGGCAACCTCGACATCATGACCGCCGCCGCCACCAAGGTCGGCGAAGAGATCGCGAAGCAGAAAGCCGGGGTGAACGCATGAGCACCGCAACGTCCAACCTGATGGGCGGCGCGCGGAAGTACTCCGACGCCCTCGACATCCGCATCACCGACTCGTCGCTGCGCGACGGCAGCCACCACAAGCGCCACCAGTTCACCGAGGACGAGGTGCGCGCTGTCGTCGGCGCCCTCGACGACGCCGGTGTCCCCGTCATCGAGGTGACCCACGGAGACGGACTGGGCGGCTCGTCGTTCAACTACGGCTTCTCCAAGACGCCTGAGCAACAGCTGATCGCCGCGGCAGCGGAGACGGCCAAGCGTGCGAAGATCGCGTTCCTGATGTTGCCGGGTCTGGGCACCAAGGACGACATCCGGGCCGCGCAGGACAACGGCGGACAGATCTGCCGGATCGCCACCCACTGCACCGAGGCCGACGTGTCGATCCAGCACTTCGGTCTCGCCCGGGAACTCGGCCTGGAGACCGTCGGATTCCTGATGATGAGCCACAGCCAGCCGCCGGAAGTGCTTGCCGCCCAAGCGCGAATCATGGCCGACGCGGGCTGCCAGTGCGTCTACGTCGTCGATTCGGCCGGCGCACTGGTGCTCGAGGACGTCACCGTCCGGGTGCAGGCACTGGTCGCCGAACTGGGCGACGACGCGCAGGTCGGGTTCCACGGGCACGAGAATCTCGATATCGCCGTGGCGAATTCGATCAACGCGATCCGGGCCGGCGCCCAGCAGATCGACGGCTCGATCCGGCGCTTCGGTGCCGGTGCCGGCAACACCCCGACCGAGGCGTTCGTCGGCGTCTGCGACAAGCTCGGCATCACCACCGGTGTGGACTTCATGAAGATCGCCGACGCCGCGCAGGACGTGGTCCGGCCGGTGATGCCGACGGAGTGCCTCGTCGACCGTTCATCGATGATGATGGGCTATGCCGGCTGCTACAGCTCGTTCCTCAAGCACGCCGAGGGTCACGCCGAGCGCTACCACGTCTCGGCCGCCGAGATCCTCATCGAAGCCGGCAACCGCAAACTCGTCGGCGGACAAGAGGACCAGCTCATCGACATCGCGCTGGAACTGAAGAAGAAGGCCGACGCGAACGCCGGCGTGTGAGACGTCGGCCGCCGGCTAACCCGCCGGCGGTGCGGGCGTGTCCAGCCGGCCGTCGAGCGGATTGCCAGGGTCACGAAAAGCTGTCTCGCAGTATGTGATCCGCGGGTCGGTGAGGACGAGCCCCGTAGCCGTACGTGGCGCCGTGATCGGTGGGCGCCTTCCCGCTCACTCATCTGCTTCCCGCTCAGCGATCTCGGTGAGCGGGAAGCAAATAGGTGAGCGGGAAGCAAATCGCTGAAAGCTGGAGCCCGCCATCGAACCGCTGCTACATCCCGGCCGGCGGGTGGCCGAGGCAGAAGGCGGCGCCGAGCGGATCCTTGAGGGCTGCGAGAGTGCCGTACGGGGTCTCCTCGCCGCCCATCAGGACCTCGGCGCCGAGGGACTCCGCCTGCTTCACGGTGTCGGCGACGTCGTCGACGCGCACATAGATCTGCCAGAAGGAGCCGACCTCGGGCGGAAACATCTTCGCGGCGTCCATGATCCCGCTGTAGGACTGCTCGCCGACGAAGACCTGGCCGTAATGGTCGGGGCCGACGGCGTCGGGGTCGCCGCCGGTGCCGACCTCCTCGATGCGGGCGCCGATCACCTGTGGGTAGAAGTCGAGCGAGGCTGCATAGTCCTTGCTCTGACACTCGAACCAGTACGGGGTGCCATGCGTACCCCATTCACTGAAGCCGACGTGACGGTTCGGCTGCCAGAACCCGATCGCCGCGCCGGCGGTGTCGACAGCGACCAGCATGGTGCCTTCCTCGCCGACGGCCATGGGCGGCACCATCATGGTTCCGCCGGCCTTCTCGACGGCCTGCACCGTCGTCTCCGGGTCATCGGTGTGCAGGTACACCGACCACACATTCGCCGGGCCGGCCTCGGCCATGTGCGGCATCAACCCGGCGATGCGTCTGCCGTTGCGGGTGAAGTTCTGGTAGCCGCCGAACTCGGCGCGTGGGGGACCCTCGACCTCCCAGCCGAAGATCGCGCCGTAGAAGTCGACGGCCCGTGCCGGGTCGCTGCTCGTCAGATCGAACCAGGTCGGTGCGCCGACCGGGGCGGAGTAACTGGTCATGTCGTGCCCTTCTCGCCTATTCGGATGGTGGCCCAGAGAGGATCTGGCCCAGAGGGACTGACCTCGATCCTCGCCGAAACTCACCGCGAATGGGGCGTATCGGGACCTACTGCCGTGTGGCGGCGACGTGGGTGAGGAATTCGCGGGCCGCTCCGGCTGCGGGGTGGCGGCCACCGATCCAGACGGCGCGCAGTGCCCGACGCAGATCGAGGTCGGCGAGCGGTACGGCGACGAGGCGGCGTCCGAGGTCGTCGCGCACCGCCAGATCCGACAGTACGGCCGGCCCGGCTCCGGCGATCACCGCCGAGCGCACCGCCGCCGACGTCGACAGTTCCAGGACCGGTTGTGCACGCCCAACGTCGGCACCGACCGCGCGACCGAGCTGACGTTCGAGGAACCGTCTTGTGCCCGAGCCTGTTTCGCGAGCGACCAGCGCGGTACGCGCCAATTCGTCGGCGGTGACGGGGGTGCGGCGGCGAGCCCACCGATGGTCGTGGGGCACCACGAGCAGCAGGGTGTCGCGTGCGACGATCCGGCTGTGCACACCGGGCGCCACCTCGGGCCCCTCGACGAATCCGAGTTCGACGTCACCGGCGCGCACCATTTCACAGGCGTGTTCGGAGTTCGTCGCGGTGAACGACACCTTGGGGCGGGAGGCCGAGGCCCCGTGTTCGGTCCGTCCGAACGACACCAGCCAGCGTGGCAACAAGTGCTCGGCGATGGTCAGGCTGGCGGCCAGCCGCAGTTGATCACGGCGCTCTTGGCGCAGCGCGGCCAGCCCGGTGTCGAATTCGTCGGCCGCGGTGAGTAGCCGATCGGCCCACTCCGACACGAGGATTCCTGTTTCGGTCGGGGTGGTCCCGGTGGGTGAACGGTTCAGCAGCGAGACCCCGAGCGTCGCCTCCAGCGCCCGCATGCGTGCCGACGCCGCCTGCTGGGTGATGCCCAGTTCGGTGGCGGCCGCATTGAGGCTGCCGTGGGTGATCACCGCGAGCAGCGTCTCCAGGGACGGCAGGTCGGGCATGCGCGAGCTCAGCATTCGCCCACCATACAAGTGCCGTTTGTAGGGGTTGCAGACAATCGGCCTCTACTGCCTGCGCCCGCAGACGGCGACCGTAGGGGCCATGACTCTTCTCGGTGTGCCCGCGCGGTCGTGGACCCTGCGCCCGGACCGGTTCGCCCACGTACCGCCGAACTGGTTCGCGTCGGTCATGGGAACCGGGATCGTCGCGGTCGCCGCGCACGCTATCGACGACCGCAGCGCCGTACTCACCGGGCTGTCGGTCGCGTTCTGGCTGCTGACCTGCATCGTGTTCGCCGGGGTCGTCACCGCGACCGCGGCCCATTGGTATCGGCATCCCGACGTCGCCCGCGAGCATCACCGGCACCCGGTGACCGCGCATTTCTACGGTGCCGTGCCGATGGCGATCCTCACGGTGGGCACGTCCACCCTCGTCGCGGGTTCGCACGTGATCGGCCACGGTGCCGCACTCGCCGTCGACGCGGTGTGCTTCACCGTCGGGACGATCGGTGCGGTCGTCACCGCGGTGCTGGTGCCGGCCCGCCACCTCGTCGGACGTGCCGGCGACCGGGGCGAGCCGTTCGGTGGCTGGTTGATGTCGGTGGTGGGGCCGACGGTGACGGCGTCGGCGGCCGCGGTGCTGGCCGCGTCCGTCGACTCGGCCGCGACGAGCCGGATCCTCCTGCTCGTCGGTGCCCTCGCCCTCGCCATCTCGCTGATCCTGGCATCGCCCATCCTCGTCGCGGTGGTGCGGCGACTGGTGACGACCGGCCCGGGGCCGGACGGGCTCGCACCCACCTGGTGGATCGTGCTCGGCCCGCTGGGGCAGTCGGTGACCGCCGCATGCCTGCTCCCGCACACCGCGGCAGCGGTGCTCGATGCGCCGACCGCCCGAGTCGTGCGTGACGTCGGCCTGGCGTATGCGATTCCGGTCTGGGTCGCCGCCGCGTGCTGGATCGTGGTCGCCGCGACCATCACCGCGCGTTCGATCGCCCGCGGCCTGCCGTTCGGGTTGACGTGGTGGTCGTTCACCTTCCCGCTGGGCACCTTCGTCACCGGCTCCGCGGCGCTGGCGACAGTTCTGGGCGGCACGGTATTCGGGGTCATGCTGTTCACGGTGACCGCCGACGCCGGATTCGTCGCCCTGCTCTGCGCGTGGACGATCGTGACCGCGCGTGCGGTCGCCGAGACCGCGTCGCCGGCAGCGCAGCCCCTGGCGCGTGGCACGCTGGAACGGTGAGCAGCGTTCCCGACACCGCCGTCCCGAAGCGAGTCACCGACCGAATCCGGCCGTTCCTGTGGCCGGTCCTGGCCATCGCCGGCGTGGCCGTCGCCGGATGTTCCCAGGCGACCTGGGGCTACTCCGACCAGGGCGCGCAGCTGGAGGTCAGTGGTCTCGGTGGCGTCGACGCGAAGGCCGCGGCGACCGCCGATGTCGCGGCCGCCTTCGGCGCCCACACGCATCGGCCCGCACTGGTCACCCTGATTCTCGGCGTCGTCATCGCGCTGGTCGCGCTGCTGGCGTGGTGGAAGCCGATCCGGCGCAACCGGATCGCGGTTCTCGGGGCCGCGGCGGTGATCACCGCCGCGGGAGTGGCGACGGTCGTCGTCGCCGCCGAGGCGGTGGCCGACCCGGCGACGCACCTGTTCGACGCCGCGGTGATCGACGCGATCGACACGCCGGGACCGCTGTTGGACGCGGGCTGGGGCGCGATCGCGACCCTCGTCCTCGGACTGCTGACCGTCGTCGTGGCCCTGACGGCCGCGGCCCTGCAGTGGCCGGTGCTCACCAATAGCCGTCGGGATCGGACTCCGGTGAGTGCGCGGGGATGATCCCCTCGGCCACACCGTGATCGATACTCGCCGACAACCGCGGACACGTCCGCATCATCGCCGGATTCCCGCCGGCCCGACGGATCTCCTCGAGCTCGTCACAACGCGCGCGGGCCTGCGCATTCCACTGCACGGTGGTGTGATGCGGGCTGGTCTTCTTGACCAGAACGCAGGCGTGGCACGAGCGGCATTCGATCTCGGTCATGCCGCCGCGCAGATAGTGGTCGCGGTCGCGGGTGGTCGCCTCGCGTACCCGCTCCAGCCGCGCGGGATCGGTGGTGAGATCGGGGGCCTTGGACCAGCCGGCTGCGCGCGTCATCGGCTCAGACCCGCGACTCGGCGCTCTCGGCCGTCTGCTCGTCGGCCGCCTGCTGCTCCTCGCGGCGCCGAATGTTCTCCTGCACCTCGATGTTCCAGCTCTCGACCGCCTTGACGGTGTCGATCTCGTACTCGAAGCGTTGCGTCATCTCGTCGGTGACGTCGGCCTTGTCGACGTAGAACTGCTCATACCAGCGTCGCAGCTGGTACACCGGGCCGTCCTCCTCGACGAGCAGCGGATTGTCGATGCGGGTCTTGTGCTTCCAGATCTCGACGTCCTGCATGAATCCCACTTCGATGCCCGCGGTGATCTTGGTGGCCATCTTGGCGGCCTGCTCGGCGGAGAGGCCCTCGGGGACCTTGGCCATCACGCCGTACATCAGCACGAACGAATTCTCGTCGATGGGGTAGTGGCAGTTGGTGAGGATGGTCTCGACGGCGTATCCGCCGTAGTACTGCACCATCGGATTGAGCATGTAGGACGGTCCGTAATAGGCGGCGATCGACTCCAGGCGGGTGTCGCCGTAGGCGGTACCGAGCGAGATGTCCGGGCGCCCATGGGAGTTCATGTATTGCGCGGCGGTCTCGCCCTCGAAGACGTTCTTGAAGTAGTCGGGCAGCGCGAAATGCACGTAGAAGAAGTGCGCCATGTCGACGACGTTGTCGATGATCTCGCGGCAGTTGGAGCCCTCGATGACGATCCGATTCCAGGTCCACGGCGTCCATTCGTCGTCGCCGACTTCCGACAGCTCCGGGATGATGCAGTCGTCCGGTGGCGGATTGCCCTCGGGATCGTGGTAGACGAAGACCTGCCCGTTGCGGATCATCGTCGGCCACGCGCGCGTCTTGGCGAGCTTCGGGTTGCGCTTGGCGTACGGCACGCCGGCACATCGGCCGTTGCCCTTCCACAGCCAGCCGTGGAAGGGGCAGGCGACGTTGTCACCCTTGACGCTGCCCTGGGAGAGATCGCCGCCCATGTGCCTGCAGTAGGCGTCGAGGACCTTGATCTCACCTGACGTATCGGCCCAGACGACGAGCTTGGTGCCGAAGATATGCACCGGGTGGGGTGCGCCGTCGCGGAAGTCGTTCACCAGGCCCAGGCAGTGCCATCCCCGGGCGAAGCGGGTCGGCGGGGTGCCGGTGTCGATCTCACGCACACCCGAATCGGTTCCGCCGGTGTGTGCGGGCCCGGAACCAGCTGTCACAGCCATGTGGCCATCTCCCATCGTGCTGCTGCACGCAAATCGCGTACGACCAATACTAGAACATGTTACAAAAATGGTGGCCGATTGCCGGGTGCGATGTGGGAAACGGGGCAGGAAAAGGGCCCAAAGTCCCAGCGCTCGACATAAATAAGAACGTGTTCTAGTCTCGAAATCGTACAGCGTGAAGGTTGCCGGCGGGACCGGGCACACGACGAGAACAGGCGGGGAGACAGGAATGGGCGAGATGCCAGCACAACGGAGCGGTTCTGATCATCAGCGGTTCCCATCAGCGCATCAGCGCAGCGAGGCAGCCGAGGCGGTCCTCGAAAAGATCAACGCGCTGCTGCCCGAGCTCGAACAACGGACCCAGCAGACCGAGGATCTGGGGCGGATTCCCGACGAGACGGTCTCCAGCCTCGAGAGCGCCGGTTTCTTCCGGCTCATGCAGCCCGCGCAGTGGGGCGGCTACGAGGTCGACCCGGTCACCTTCTACGAGGCCGTCCGCCGTTTGTCCACCGCCTGCGGGTCGACGGGCTGGGTGTCGGGCATCGTCGGTGTCCACAACTGGCATCTGGCCCTGTTCGACCAGCAGGCGCAGGAAGACGTCTGGGGTAAGGACACCTCGGTCCGGATCTCCTCGTCGTACGCCCCGATGGGAATGGGTGAGGTCGTCGACGGCGGATACAAGGTCAACGGCAACTGGGCCTTCTCCTCGGGATGCGAGATCGCCGACTGGACCTTCGTGGGCGGCCCGGTGATCAAGCGGGGCAAGCCCGTCGACTTCGTCAGCTTCCTCCTCCCGCGCTCGGACTACACGATCAAGGACACGTGGAATGTGGTCGGGCTCAAGGGGACCGGCTCCAACACGCTGCAGGTCAAGGATGCCTTCGTGCCGAGCCACCGCGTGCTGTCAATGCGCACCATGGCCGAATATCGCAGCCCGGGACTCGAGCGCAACACCGCCCCGGTGTACAAGATGCCGTGGGGCACCATCCATCCGAGCGTCATCTCGACGCCCATCATCGGAATGGCGTACGGCGCCTACCACTCGCACGTCGAGCATCAGGGCAAGCGGGTACGCGCGGCCTATGCCGGCGAGAAGTCCAAGGACGATCCGTTCGCCAAGGTGCGGATCGCCGGTGCCGCCAGCGACATAGACGCTGCCTGGCGTCAGGTGTCGGGCAATCTGGCCGCCGAATACGACCTCATCCTCGCCGGCGAGGAGATCCCGATGGAGCTGCGGCTGGCCGCCCGTCGTGACCAGGTGCGCGCCACCGGCCGGGCGATCGCCGCCATCGACAGTCTCTTCGAGAACTCCGGCGCCGGAGCGCTCGACCTGGACTCGCCGATCCAGCGGTTCTGGCGTGACGCGCATGCCGGGCGCGTGCATGCCGCCAACGATCCCGAACGGGCGTATGTGGCATTCGGCAACGGCGAGTTCGGGATTCCGGTCGGCGACACCATGGTCTGACCGGCCGTGACGGGGCGCATGACAGGCACAGCGAATACAGGAGCAGCAGACATGACCGACAGTCCCATCCGATCCCTGGGCTACATGCGCATCGAGGCGACCGACGTCGGCGCGTGGCGCGAGTACGGACTCAAGGTCCTCGGCATGGTCGAGGGCAAGGGAGCGACCGACGGCGCCCTGTATCTGCGCATGGACGATTTCCCGGCGCGGCTGGTGATCGTGCCTGGCGAACACGACCGGCTTGCCTCCTCGGGCTGGGAGTGTGCCAATGCTGCTGCGCTGCAGGAGGTTCGGGACCGGCTGTCGGCCGCGGGAATCGTGTACCGCGAGGCCAAGGACGAGGAACTACTCGACCGGCAGGTGGTCGAGATGATCGTGTTCGACGACCCGGCCGGCCACACGTTGGAGGCCTTCCACGGTGTGGCACTGCAACATCGACGGATCGTGAGCCCCTACGGGCACCGCTTCGTCACCGGCGAGCAGGGCCTCGGGCACGTGGTGCTCACCTGCTCCGACGACAAGGCCGCCCTGGACTTCTACAGCGACGTCCTCGGGTTCTCCCTGCGCGATTCGATGCGCCTGCCACCGCAAGCGGTCGGCCGCGAGGAGGGCGACGAGTCGCCGTGGCTGCGCTTCCTCGGATGCAACCCACGACATCATTCGCTGGCATTCCTGCCCATCCCGAACCCGACCGGGATCGTGCATCTGATGGTGGAGGTGGGCAACTCCGACGATGTCGGCCTGTGCCTGGACCGGGCGCTGCGCCGCAAGGTGCCGATGTCGGCCAGCCTGGGCCGCCACGTCAACGACCTGATGTTGTCGTTCTACATGAAGACGCCGGGCGGCTTCGACGTCGAATTCGGTTGCGAGGGAAGAACCGTCGACGACGACGAGTGGATCGCCCGGGAGAGTACTGCGGTCAGCCTGTGGGGACACGATTTCACCATCGGCTTCCGCGGTTAGGGCCGGACGCCGAATCATGAGTGCGCACACGCCCTACGGCTCCGCAGACTTCGACACCAGACAATTCCGGACGGCGATGGGGCAATTCTGCACCGGCGTCACCGTCATCACCACCCTCACCGACGACGACCGGCCCGCGGGTTTCGCCTGCCAGTCGTTCGCCGCGCTGTCCCTCGACCCGCCGCTGGTGCTGTTCTGTCCGCAGAAGACCTCACGCACGTGGACGGTGATCGAAGAGCGCGGCGCGTTCTGCGTCAACGTGCTGTCCAACCGGCAGCAGGACGTCAGCGCGAGTTTCGGCGCACCCCGCGACGACAAGTTCACCGGCATCGCCTGGGACCGGTCCCCGTCCGGGCTTCCGGTGATCCGGCATTGCCTGACCTGGGTCGACTGCACCATCGAGCAGGTGACCGATGGCGGCGACCACCACATCGTCATCGGCCGCGCGCAGACGCTCGGCGAGGTGTTGCAGGACAAGCCGCTGCTGTTCTACCGGGGCGGCTACCTGTCCACCGAACATCCGCGGGTGACCCCGGCGCAGGCCGAGTTGGAGAACTTCCTGACCTGGACCGGAGGAGACACCTGGCTATGAGCGCCGCGACCACCACCTCGGCCGACCCGGTGACGCCGGCCGCCACCGGCCCGTTCACCGCGGCGATCATCGAGGCCGAGAACCTCATTCGCACAGCCGATTTCGTCACCGGCGAACAGGACCTCGCAGAGGGCCTCGACTATCTCGCCGGCAGCATCTCGGCCATCCTGCATCTGGTGCGCACCCGGAATCTGACGCACCCGGTGTTTGTCACGTCGACCGGGCCGTACACCAAGATGGGCCTGGACAACCCGGATACGTTGTATCTGCACGCCGACATCGAGCCAACCGGAACCTACCGGGTCCGCGGTCGGCGTGGCACCACCGCCGACCTGAGTTTCCAGGTGCTGCGCGGCGATTACACCCCGGACGCGGTCCCCGGTGGGGATGATGCATTCGATGACCGGCGGCTTGCGATCGAAGCCGACGGCACCTTCGACATCACCTTCCGGCCCGCCGGATCGGCGCCGGCGCCGGGCGAGCTCGTGTTGCCGGAAGGGGCGACCACCCTCTCGGTGCGCGAGGTGTACTCGGAGTGGTCGGCGACCAAGGGTGCCATCGCCATCGAACGTGTCGACACCGCCGGAACCGCGCCCCCCGAACCGGATCTCGAGCGGGTCGAGCGCCGGTATCGCACGGCCGCCAAGATGCTGACCGCACGCATCAACACCTGGTTCAACTTCCCGAAGTGGTTCTACCTCGACGAGCCGGTCAACGCCTTCACCGCGCCGCGCCTGACACCGGGCGGGCTGGCCACCCAATTCTCCTCGGTGGGCCACTACCGGCTCGGCGAGGACGAGGCGATGGTCATCACCGTGCCCCGATCGGCCGCGCCCTATCAGGGATTCCAGCTCGGCAGCATGTGGTACATCTCCCTGGACTACGTCAATCACCAGACGAGCCTCAATTCGGCTCAGGCACAGGTCGATCCGGACGGGATGATCCGGATGGTGCTCGCGCACCGCAATCCGGGTGTGACCAACTGGATCGAGACGACCGGCCGCGGTCAGGGGATTCTGCAGTTCCGCTGGCAGCGGACCGACGCGCCCATCACCCCCGATCTGGGACCGAGCGCACAGGTCGTCGACTTCGCAGATGTGGCGGCCCATCTGCCCTTCGTCGACCACAACCGCATCGACGAGCACGAATGGTCGCAGCGGATCGCGCTGCGGCAGCGGCAGTTCGCGGCCAGGATGCTCGCATGAACGGCGCCGGCGGGGTAGCACCCGGCGGGGTACTGGCAGGCAAGGTCGTCGTCGTCTCCGGTGTGGGTCCGGGGCTCGGGCGTGCCATCTGTCGCCGTGCCGCGGCCGCCGGCGCCGACGTGGTGCTGGCCGCCCGCACCGAGTCGCGGCTCAAAGAAGTCGCCGCCGAGATCGACGGGCGCACGTTGGTGGTACCCACCAACATCACCGACGACGCTGCCGTCGACGCGTTGGTCGCCGCGGCGGTCGAGGAATTCGGCGGGGTCGACGTCCTGGTCAACAACGCCTTCGCGCTGCCGTCGATGAAACCCCTCGCCCGCACCGACTTCGACCAGATCGCCGCGAGTCTCGACCTCACGGTGCTGGGTACATTGCGGGTGATCAAGGCATTCACCGACGCGCTCGCCGACCGGTCGGGTGCCATCGTGAACATCAACTCGATGGTCATCCGCCACTCCGAACCCCGCTACGGCAGCTACAAATTGACGAAGTCGGCGATGCTGGCGATGTCGCAGACGCTGGCCACCGAACTGGGGGACAAGGGAATCCGCATCAACTCGGTGGCGCCGGGATACATCTGGGACGATCAACTGAAGTGGTACTTCGGCGAGGTCGCCGAGAAGTACGGCATCACCGCCGAGCAGGTGTATCAACAGACCGCGGCCCGCTCGGATCTGAAACGTCTGCCCGAACCCGACGAGATCGCCGACGCCGTCGTCTTCCTGGCGTCGCCGATGGCGCGGGCCATCACCGGCCACACCCTGGACGTGAATTGCGGGGAATACCATGACTAGCTCGGCTTCCGTCCGCGCCACCTCCACGCAGGTGGGAACTGTCGACGATCTGCACGAATCGGCCATGCGGGCAACCGGTCTCGACGATTTCGGCGAGGACGACGGCTATCGCGACGCGCTGCGGACTCTGCTGGCGTCGTATGCGGACGAGGCCGGGCTGAGCGCGCTGGGCAGCAAGATGTTCCGGTTCTTCCTCAAGGGTGCGCTGGTCGCCCGCCTGCTCAGCGAGGCGTCGTGGCAGGCGAATCGGGGATATGTCGACGTGCCGATCACCCGTCCGGTGTTCGTCACCGGCCTGCCCCGGACCGGGACGACCGCGTTGCACCGGCTGTTGACCGCAGACCCGGCGCATCAGGGACTCGAGATGTGGCTGTGCGACTTCCCGCAGCCGCGGCCACCGCGCGACACCTGGGCCGACAATCCGGTGTTCCGGCAGATCAACGCGGGCTTCGCGCGCCATCACGTCGATAACCCCGAATTCATGGGCCTGCACTACATGGATGCCGGTGAGGTCGAGGAATGCTGGCAGTTGTTGCGGCAGAGCATCATGTCGGTCTCCTACGAGTCGCTGGCGCATGTGCCGACGTACTCGCGCTGGCTGGCCGGTCAGGACTGGACGCCGGCGTATGCGCGGCACAAACGCAACCTGCAACTGATCGGCTCCCATGATCTCGAGAAGCGTTGGGTGCTCAAGAATCCCAGCCATCTGTTCGCCCTCGACGCGCTGATGGCCACCTACCCGGATGCGTTGGTGATCCAGACCCACCGGGCACCGGAGACGATCATCGCGTCGATGTGCAGCCTCGCCGAGCACGCCACCCCGGGATGGTCGACGACCTTCGTCGGCGAGCAGATCGGCGAGTCGCAACTGGAACTGTGGTCGCGTGGGCTGCACGAGTTCTCCACGGCGCGGGCACGATACGACCGGCGTCAATTCCTCGACGTCGACTTCGCCGAGCTGCGCTCCGACCCGTTCGGGGTGGTCCGCCGGGTCTACGCGGCGCTGGGCACCGAGGTGTCTTCGGCGGCGGGGGCGGCGATGCGTGAGCTCGACGAGGAGAGTCACTCGGGCGTGCGGGCCCCGCGGCACAGCTATCGGCTCGCCGACTACGGCCTCGATGAGGCCACGGTGACCGCGGCTTTCGAGTCCTGATCGTCCGACACAGCCGACGCTGTGGGACCGGCGGCGCGTGGAAGATCCTCGAACACCGACCGCCAGTGGTGTTCCGGCAGTTCGACGCCACACCGCAGGACGATGGCCAGGCCGGTGGCCATGGCGATACCCAGCAACCCGAGCTACCGGCTGGTCAGTGCGATCAGCACGAGGGCTACGGTTCGTAGCACGGGCCATGGATCGAGAACGAGCAGAATCGGTGCGCACAACAATTCGTCGTCCTGCTGGGCGAGTATCTGGAGATCCCACGGCGAACGCAATCGGCGCCGCGGATCGGCTATCCGGCGACTCCTCCTGACCGGTCGGGGCGGGGCAAGCGGGCTACAGTGCTCCCATGGCAGACTCGCACCGTCGCACCGAGGAAGGATTTCGTCGGCTCATCGCGTTCACCGACGCGGTCGTCGCGATCGCATTGACGCTGCTCGTCCTGCCGTTGGTCGACATTGCCCACGATCTCACCGAAGGCATGACCGTGTGGCAGGTGTTCTCCGACCATTCCGACCAAGTGATCGGCTTCCTCATCAGCTTCATCGTGATCTGGGTGCTGTGGCGCAACCACCACTCGATGATGGAGTACTTCCGGTCTTACGACGAGGTCCTGTTCAGACTCCACTTCCTGTGGCTCTTCACGATCGTGGCCCTGCCGTTCGTCACCGCGCTCATCAGCGGGCGCGAGATCGAATGGGCGAATCTGGCGTATCTGACGGTGCTGTGGGTGTCGATCGCATCTCTGTCGGCCATGGCGCTGTGGGGCCGGTCGCACCGGGAATTGCTCGACGACTCACCCGAGACCGAACATTGGCTGGCCGGTCCGCCCGACCTCAGCACGATCATCATGCTGACCATCGCGATGGTCGTGACCGCGGTGTTCCACGACGTCGGGATGTGGTCGCTACTCCTGCTGCTGCTGAGCGGGCCGCTGCATGCGGCGGTCGCGCACCGGTGGCGTGCACGTCGATAGCGGGCATCCCGGCGGCGGGAATTCAGTTCTCGTTCGGTTGCAACCGCCGGGCCAGTTCGGCCACCACTTCGTGCGGTTGACCGAACAGTTGCGAACTCGACTGCGCGCGTTTGAAGTACAGCTGGATGTCGTGTTCCCAGGTGATGCCGATGCCACCGTGGATCTGGATGGCGTCACCGGCGACGCGGTAATAGGCCTCGGAGCAGTGGACGTGGGCGGCGGCGGCGAGGTCGTCGGCGTCGGCCGATCCGGCGGCGAGGGCTTCGAGCGCCGCCGTCGCCAGTGAGCGGGAGGTCTCGACGAGGGCGTACATGTCGGCCATCCGGTGTTTGAGGGCCTGAAAGGAGCCGATGGCCCGGCCGAACTGGGTGCGCTCCTGGCTGTGTCGAACCGTCAGATCCAGAGTCCGTGCGGCGCCGCCGACCTGCTCGGCCGACAGCAGCGCCCACGCCGCGGTGCGCAGAGCGACGACCGTGCCGGTGCGGGCGGTGATTGTGGTGGCGGGCACGTCGTCGAAGGTCACGGTGGCCAGCGGCCGGGTCGGGTCGAGCAGCGGCTGTGGCGTGATGGTGACGCCTTCGGCGCGGGCGTCCACGTCGTGCACCGTGGGTCCCGCGTCCGTTCCGGCAAGTACCAGCAGGTGATCGGCGCATTCGCCGTCGAGTACGTAATGGGCGGTGCCCGACAGCAATCCGGCCTCGGCGCGTACCCCGGGCGCCGACCACCCGGCGCCCTCGGCCCAGCACAGCGCGACCACCTGCTCGCCGGTGGCGATCGAGGGCAGCAGGCGGGCGGCTGCGGCGTCGTCGCCGGTGGCGAGGATCGCGGCCGCCGCGAGTGCCGAGGAGAACACCGGCACCGACGCCAGCGTGCCGCCGAGTTCCTCCAGCACGAGGCCGGTTTCGACGAAACTTGCACCCGCGCCGCCGAATTCCTCTGGGATCGGCAGCGCTGCGACGCCGATCTCGGCGCACAGTGTCTGCCACAACGACCGGTCGATACGCGGCGTCGACGTCATCGCCTTGCGCACCGCCGTCGAGTCGGCGCGCTGCCGCAACAACGTCGCAACCGAATCACGGAGTGCGCGGCGATCTTCGGGCGAGACGGCGTCGGCCGGTGCGGGGACCGTCATAGCGTCTCCAGGATGCGGGCCCGATGGGCGGCCGGAGTGCCCCACGCACCGATCAGGGCCCGGGTCTTGGTCAGGTACAGCGACAGGTCGTGTTCGGCGGTGTAGCCGATGGCGCCGAACACCTGAAGCGAGTGCCGCGCCGCGAGATTCGCGGCGTCGGCGGCGGCCACCTTGGCGGCCGAGATGTCGCGGGCGACGTCGGTTCCCGCGGGCGCACCCCCGTCGGCGCCGACGGCCGCGCCGTACACCAGGGGCCGGGCCATCTCGACGGCGATCGCGACGTCCGCGAGGTGATGTTTGACCGCCTGGAAGGACCCGATCGGACGGCCGAATTGTGCGCGGGCCACGGCATATTCGGACGCCAGGGTGAGCATGCGTTGACCGAGGCCGAGGAGTTGGGCGGCGGTGGCCAGCGCGCCCAAGTCGGTGGCGCGCCCGGCGTCGACGCCGTCGGCGACGGTCTGTACCGCGCGCACGGTCGATACGGTCCGCGTGGTGTCCACCGACCGTTCGGTACGCACCGCTTCGGCTGTGCTGAGTGCACCGTCGGCGAGTAGATACACCGCCGACGCCGCGGGGACGTCGGCGGCCAGCGGCGCGAGCGGCGGGGCGGCGACGGTGACGAGCTCGCCCGCGGCGATGCGCTCGAGCGTCTCGTGCTGACCGGCCGAACGCAATGCCGCCGGTGCGACGGCCAGGGTTTCGGCCAGCGGCCCCGGAAAGCCGTGGCGACCGAGTTCTTCGGCGGCCACCACCATCTCGACCGCTCCGGCACCGGAGCCGCCGGCCGCCTCGTCGATCATCAGGCCGAACACGCCGATCTCCGCGAGCTTGGTGACGACGGCGGCCGCGGGAGCGCGGTCGCCGGCGGCCCAGGCGCGGGCCACCGCGGCGCTGTCGGCCTTGGTGAGCAACGCGTCGATGCTCGCGACGAGATCGTCGTGGATGTCGGAACGAAGGAAGTCCATCGTGCTCACCGGTCCCCGCGCGGCAGGCCCAGCAGGCGTTCCGCGATCACGTTGCGTTGGATTTCGTTGGTGCCGGCGTAGATCGGGCCCGAGAGCGAAAACAGGTACCCGTCGAGCCAGGGGTCGTCGAGCTCGGCTTCGGAGCCCTGCAGGTCCAGTGCGGTCTCGTGGGCGGCGATGTCCCACTGCGACCAGAAGACCTTGTTGATCGACGACTCCATACCCAGCTGCACACCGGCCGCGAGACGGCTGACCGTCTGATACGTCGAGAGTTCGTACGCGCGCGAACCGATCCACGCGTCGGCGACGCCCTTGTCGGCAGCAGCGGTCGCGGGCACCGCATCACGCTGCGCCTTCCATAGCTCGACGAGCCGGTCCGTGGTCGCGAGGAATCTCCCGGGGGCGCGCAGCGAGAGTCCGCGCTCGTTGGCGGCGGTGCTCATCGCGACCTTCCATCCATTGTCGACGGCGCCGATCACGCCGGACGCACCCGGATCGGCCGGATCGTCCGGGACGAAGACGTTTTCCAGGAACAGCTCTGCGAAGCCGGGCTCACCGTCGAGCTGGGCGATCGGTCGCACCGTCACGCCGGGCGCACGCAGGTCGAACATGAAGTACGTCAATCCCTTGTGCCGCTGCGCTTCCCGATCAGTGCGGAAGAGCCCGAAGGCCCGGTCGGCGAACGACGACCGCGAGCTCCACGTCTTCTGCCCGTTGAGTAGCCAGCCGCCGTCGGTGCGGGCCGCGCGCGACCGTAGCGACGCCAGGTCGCTACCCGCCTCCGGTTCGCTCCATGCCTGACCCCAGATGTCGTCGGCGCGGGCCATCCGGGGCATGATCCGCTCGAGCTGCTCCGGGTGCGCGTGCTCGAAAAGTGTTGGGGCGAGCAGGAAGATGCCGTTCTGGCTGACTCGGCCTGGAGCCCCCGACCGATAGTATTCGTCCTCGAAGATCAGCCAGTGCAGCAGCGGCTCGTCGCGGCCGCCGAACTCGACGGGCCAGCTGACCACCGACATGCGGTCGGCGGCCATCGTCGCTTCCCACTCGCGGTGCGCCTCGAACCCCGCCGCGGTGTCCATCGACGGCAACGGCTCGGCCGGTACATGAGCGGCGAGCCAGGATCGGACCTCGGCCCGAAACGCCTGTGCCGCATCGTCGAACAACAGATCCACGTCAGGCCCCCGCCCCATTCGCCTGCTTCATCGACTTCGCGTCCATCCCGCCGAGCGAATCCCCGCCCGATGCCTCGGCGTTGGCGGAATGGGCGAAGTGATGCCATCCGAACACCGAATCCATCGCGTTGCGCATACCCATCTGGTCCTCGCAGATGTTGACGGCCTTCTTCGAGAGGAACAGACCCTGCATCGGCATCTCGACGATCTTCTCGGCGATGCCGTCCACCTTGCCGGCCAGCCCGTCGCGTTCGACGACGTGGTTGACCATGCCCCATTCGGCGGCCTGTACGGCGGTGAAACGCTCGCCGGTGAACAGGATCTCCTTGGCGCGCCGCGGCCCGAGCACGTAGGCGTGTGCGAAGTACTCGACGCCGGGAATGCCCATGCGCGCAACGGGATCGGCGAAGAATGCGTCGTCGGAGGCGACGATGAAGTCGCACACCCACGCCAGCATCAGGCCACCGGCGATGCATGCGCCGTGGACCTGCGCGATCATCGGCTTGGGAATGTCACGCCACCGCCGGCACATGCCCATGTACACCTCCATCTCGCGGGCCAGACGCTGATCGGCTCCCGACTTGTCGGTGTGATCCCAGTGCAGAACCGCCGCGTTCTCGTAGAAGGTGTCGAAGTCGCGTTCGGGCGTACCGATGTCGTGGCCGGCGGAGAAGTGCTTGCCGTTGGCCCGAAGCACGATCACCTTCACGTCCGCGTCGTCGACGGCCTTCCGGAACGCCGCGTCGAGGGAGTAGGTCATCACCGAGTTCTGCGCGTTGCGGTACTCGGGCCGATTCAGCGTCACGTAGGCGACCGCGCCGCCCGGCCCGCCCGTCTCGTAGGCGACCGGAGTGGTATCCGAGCCGAGATCGTCGGGAGTCAGCACGGGAGGGAGGGCGGCGGCACTCATGCTCCCGAGCGTAACCTAGCAAGTGCTTGGTTGGTAGTGGCGGGTTACCGTGACTCCGGATCGCGACATCGACGGCGCCGTGTGCTGGGCCGAGGCCCTATGAAGTTCTCAACGAACAGGTAGCTGGTTTCAGGCAGCTGGTGTCAGGCCGCGTTGTCGAGTCGTAGGGTGCGCCGGTTGTAGGCGGGGAGTGGTCGTCGTTTGGGGTCGATGGTGGCGGGTGGTATCAGCCACGGATGCCGGTCGAATCCCATCACCACATCCCAGTGATCATTCGGCCCGCTCGCTTCGCTCCCGGCGCCGGCTCTGTCGTGGACGTCGTGGTGGCAGGCGGTGCAGAGGAGGCACCCGTTGTCGAGGTCGGTAGCGCCACCATCAGCCCACGACACGAGGTGGTGTGCCTGGGTGCGCGATGCGGGTGCACCGCACTTCACGCAGCATTTATCCCTGAGCAGCAGCGCTTTTCGTTGCGACGGCGTGAACAACCGCTTCTCGCGTCCGACGTTCAACGGCACCTGTTCGCCGTCGACGATGACGACGGTGACCGCGGCATCACAACCCAACGTTTTCGCGGTCGCAGGTGTCACCGAGCCCATGAACTCGAGTGCGGACAGTTTCGGGGCATCGGCAGGAATCGTCAACAGGACGCCGCCGGTGGGTTTGCACGACACGGTCTCGTCGGCGAGACCCTTCTCGGCAAGCTCGAGGATCGTCTCGAGAGCATCGGCACGCTTGCGATCGGCCGACCGCGGATCGTGCGAACCGTCGGGCTGAGGTTTCGGCGCGGATAGTGATTCGACCAGGCTGTGCAGTTTCTCCCCGGCGACGGCATCGAGGTTGGCGCGCACGTCGAGGCGGCCGTCATCGGTTTTGTGGTAGCCGAGTTCGTTGATGGCTTTGTCTTCGGCGGCAGGTTTGCCATCGTCGGTGTCGGCGGCGAGTTCGTTGGCGATGGTGCGGGCGTGATCGGTGATCTGGGCCGGCGTCATGCCCGCCGACGACCACGACATCAGTGACATCAACTGCGCCAACCGCATTTCTGGTTCGACTGGTTCGACCGATCGGGTTTCGATGTGCGACAGGCCCCGCACGATCGCGTCGGCGTGTTCGGACGAGATCGAACCATCGGCCGCGTGGCGTCGCAGTGGGTCGATGTCGGTGGCGGTGCCGATCCGTACGAACCGGGCGGCGACGGCGGGCGCGCACCCCATCACGACCAGCAGTTCCCGCAGGCGGCGCCCGTGGCCGTCGGCGACACCCAGGCGGTCGAGTTCACCGGTGAACGCGGCTGCATGATGGTCGGCGAGGTTGCGGATCAGCAGGATCTGTTGCAGTGCGGCGTGTGCTTGCGGCCCGGTCATGTCGGGGCGGGTGCGGAGTTCGGCCAGCTGGTCGACAATGCCGGCCAGAATGGCTGCGGTGTCAGTGCTTTCGACGGTGACGTCGGCGATCATGGTGCCCCCCTTGGCGATCGATGCGATGTCTCCATCCTACACGCATGCGCCGACAATGGCACCCGAATCTGCGCATTCTGTGGATCGAATGCCGCTTGTGGACAACACGTTTCGAGGTATGAATGGGCGTTCGTTTCTGTCGGAGGGCTGTGCTAGCGCGCTGGCATGGCAGTGCAGCTACCCGTTTCGTGAAGCGCTCGCGCGCTGGGTTCCCGGTGCTGCGCCCAACTGCTCGGCGGCCGCTCGCGTCGCGGCGACGATGCGGTCCAGCTCGGGCACGGCGATCGAACGGTTGGGGCAACTCACCACCGAGGCCACCACGGAGCCCGAGGCGTCGAGAACGGGCGCGCCCACGGTCACCACCGCCACCCGCTCACCGGCGGCCGCGGCCAGCTCGGCGGGCAGGTAGTCGATGGCCGTCAGATGCCCGAGCAACTCGCCGACCTGGGATCGCACACCCTGCGGCACAGCCGTCCGTTCCAACGAGTTCAGTGCGGTCAGGACGGCGACGTGGTCGTCGGTCATCCGCTCGATGGATGCCCCGCGCTCGCGGACGGCGTCGAGGGCGAGGCCCAGTCGGGTGCGTAGCGCGACCGGGGCCTGCGCAATCCACTCCGCACGCACCTCGGCAGGCTCCCAGGCGATGAATTCTCGGCAGACCGGCGGCCGTAGGGGCAGGGCCGAGCCGGCTGCCGTCCCGTCGGCGCCGGTGTGATCAGGGCGGGGTCGGTGATCGACGATGACGATCTCGTCGCCGACGCGCCGCGCCACAAAGCAGTCGACGCCGAGTTCGCCGGCGAGGGCATCGAGCGTCGGGCGTGCGCGGCGGGTGAGGTGATCGGCGCGTGTGATTCCTGCGGCGAGACCGATCAGCCGGGATCCGGTCGTGTATGTGCCGTCGGGCAGGCGCATCACCCATTCACGATTGCAGAGTTCGGTGACGACGGCGTGTGCCGTCGCGCGGGAATGGCCGGTCCGGCGGACAATGTCGGCAAGGGTCAGTGGGTGCTCGTCGGCGCAGAGGGCCTCGATGACCTGCACGACGCGTGCGGTGGGCGGTGACGGTGACCGCATCGGTTGTTGACCCTGGCCGTTCGACTCGCTTACCGTGTCCGTCACATAGTCAATACTCGGTGTCGACTATTCGACATGTCAAGGAGCGCAGAGTGACAGCGTCATCCGCGGAAATCCCCGCACGTGGACACGATGTGTCGAGGGGGCATTACGAACTGGGTCACCTCGATGCGCTCGAGGCCGAGTCGGTCCATATCTTCCGGGAGGTGGCCGCGACCTTCGAGCGGCCGGTGCTGCTGTTCTCGGGCGGCAAGGACTCGGTGGTGATGTTCCATCTCGCCCGCCGCGCGTTCTGGCCGGCGCCGGTTCCGTTCCCGCTCATGCACGTCGACACCGGACACAACTTCGACGAGGTGATCGACTTCCGTGACCGGGTTGCCGCGCGAACCGGGGCGCGGCTGGTGGTCAGTTCGGTCCAGGACGACATCGACGCCGGGCGCGTGGTCGAGCAGACGGGTCCGGGAGCGAGTCGAAACCGGTTGCAGACCACCGCATTACTGCGCGGGATCACCGAGAACCGCTTCGACGCGGTGTTCGGCGGCGCCCGGCGCGACGAGGAGAAGGCGCGCGCCAAGGAACGGATCTTCAGCTTCCGCGACGAGTTCGGCGCCTGGGATCCGCGCGCACAGCGGCCGGAACTGTGGCACCTCTACAACGGCAGGCACCACAAGGGCGAGCACATCCGGGTGTTCCCGCTCAGCAACTGGACCGAACTCGACATCTGGCAGTACATCGCCGCGCAGCACATCGAATTACCCCCGATCTACTACGCACACGACCGTCCGGTGATCGCCCGTGACGGAATGCTGTTGGCCGACACCCGATTTCTCGTGCGTGCACCCGGGGAGAGTGCGCACACCGAGCGGGTGCGATTCCGGACGGTCGGGGATGCCACCTGCACCGGATGCGTGCGCAGCGACGCCGACACCGTCGCGAAGGTGATCGAGGAGGTGGCCACCACCCGCGTGACCGAACGCGGCGCGACCCGCGCCGACGACCGCATCTCCGAGGCGGGCATGGAAGACCGCAAGAAAGAAGGCTACTTCTGATGAATGCAGTCCCCGTGACCGCCGGCGACATCCAGACACCGGGTGCGGCAGGCGAATTGCTACGGCTGGCCACCGCGGGATCGGTCGACGACGGCAAGTCGACGCTCATCGGCCTGCTGCTGTATGACGCCAAGTCGATCTTCTCCGACCAGCTCGAATCGATCGAACGCACCAGCGCCGCACGCGGTGACGAATTCGCCGACCTGGCGCTGCTCACCGACGGCCTGCGCGCCGAACGTGAGCAGCGCATCACCATCGACGTGGCCTACCGTTACTTCTCCACGCCGAGAAGGAAATTCATCATCGCCGATACGCCGGGGCACGTGCAGTACACGCGCAACATGGTGACCGGTGCATCCACCGCAGATCTGGCGATCATCCTGATCGACGCCCGCAAAGGCGTGCTGGAGCAGACACGGCGACACGCCTTCCTGGCGTCGCTGCTGGGCATCCCACACCTGACGGTCTGCGTCAACAAGATGGACCTCGTCGACTTCTCGGAACGGCGATTCGCCGAGATCTGCGCGGAGTTCACCGATTTCGCGTCGAAGCTCACCGTCGGCGAGATCACCTTCATCCCGATCTCGGCCCTGCGCGGCGACAACGTCGTCGACGCCTCACCGGCGATGGCGTGGTATTCCGGCCGCACCCTGCTCGGTCATCTCGAGAACGTGCACATCGCCTCCGACCGCAATCTCATCGATGCGCGGCTGCCGGTGCAGTTCGTGATCCGGCCGCAACGCGGCGACGGCGCCGATCATCGCGCGTACGCCGGAACGGTGGCCGGCGGTGTCTTCGCCCGCGGCGACGAGGTGGTCGTGCTGCCCGGTGGTTTCACCACCACGATCACCGGGATCTGGGGGCCTGGCGGCACCGAGGTCGACGAGGCGTTCGCCTCGATGGCGTGCTCGGTGGAACTGGCCGACGACATCGACATCGTGCGCGGGGACATGCTGGCCCGCCCGAACAATCGGCCCTACGTCGCACGCGACATCGACGCGATGGTGTGCTGGTTCAGCGCCGACACCACCCTGGCCGAACGGAGCCGCTACCTACTGATGGCCGGTACCCGGGCGAGCCGGGCCGAGGTCACCGGAGTGAACTACCGGCTCGACGTCAACACCCTGCACCGCGAAACCGGACCGACATCGTTGGCGCTCAACGAGATCGGTCGGCTCACCCTGCACACGCAGCAGCCCGTCATGTTCGACTCCTACCGGCGCAACCGGGAGACCGGCAGCTTCATCCTGATCGACGAGACCACCAACGAGACCGTTGCGGCCGGAATGATCACGGCGCCGGTCAGTCACGACAGCCACATCGTGTGGCAGGCCACCAAGGTGTCCCGGGAGCACCGGCCCTACCCGGGCGTCACCATCTGGCTCACGGGGCTGTCCGGGTCGGGGAAGTCCGCGCTGGCAACCGAACTGGAACGTCGCTTGGTCGCCAAAGGGCGCCCGGCCTATCTGATGGACGGCGACAACCTGCGTCACGGCCTCAACTCCGACCTCGGCTTCGGCGACGACGATCGGCGCGAGAACATCCGCCGCACCGCGGAGGTCGCCGCGCTGTTCGCCGACTCCGGGTCGGTGGCCATCGTGTCGCTGATCTCGCCGTTCGCCGACGAACGCACCCGCGCCCGCGAGATCCACGCCGAACGCGGCCTGCCCTTCTACGAGATCTTCGTCGACACGCCACTCGACGAATGCGAGCGCCGCGACCCGAAAGGGTTGTACGCCAGGGCCCGGCGCGGTGAGATCGGCCAGTTCACCGGCATCGACTCGCCGTATGAACGGCCCGAACACGCCGACCTCGTTCTCACCCCGTCCGACGGCGCGCCGGCCGAGGCGGCCGAGACGGTGCTCCGAAACCTGGGTCTGTGACCGGGAAACGTAGCGCACAAGCCGAGATCCCATTCAGCTCCGGCGTACTCACGTAACTCGGATGAGCAGCGACTGCTCCACACTTCCCGATAGAGCCCGTGTGCCAATTTGCCGAAGCTTCTGCCGCGTGCTTTAGTTTCACACATTGAAGTTCAGAATGACACATCAACGGTGCGTGATAACGGATCGAACGGGCTAGGAGACTTTGATGGCAGTGGGCACGAGTTCGCGTGAACGACGGCGGGCAGGTAGGTCGCGTCGGGTGCCGGCTGGTGTTGCGGCTGTGGTGCTGGCGCTGACCGCCTTCGTTAGCGGAGTCGGCGTGGCTGGTGCGGCGCCGGGTTCGTTTGCTGATCAGGAGACGGTCAAGCGTGCGGGGTGACGGTGGGATATCACGCGTGTACCCGACTTCGAAGCCTGGTGCAGTGAGTCTGAAGCAACGATTGAGGGGGCGGGTAGGAATTTAGTATGGCGACGCCAACGCATTTGATCAGTACCGGTTTGGGTGACCTATACCTCGGTCCACACGAGACGGCCGACGATTTCGAAGTCGAGCTACGCGGACTCGACGGTCACTCCAACTGTTCGATAATCCTATGTAAGCTGCCAAGGCCTGGTTGGTCTGGAGACTTCGCATCTCCGGAATTGCTAGCAGCCAAGAATTTCTACATACAGGCTGCGGGGCGGGCTGACAAGATGACGCTCGAGATACGAAGAACTGAGAAAGGTCAGGTCGCCCAGTTTGTTGTCGGGTTAATTTCTGAATGTGATCAATCGAGACATCCAAACATTGTGATAGGGATTGGCAATAGCGCGACGACGGTGTACGAGAGCGAGGTCTTCAACGCGCGGTCGGCGGCACAAGTTCTCTATGAATATTACCTAAACGAGGATATTCCGCAGTCGTACGCCCTTAGAAGGATTGAAGTGTGAACTTCATTTGATACGCAAGTGACGTCACAATTGCGCTCTTGTGATGTAGATGTGGGTGGTCTGAGCGTGGTGTGGGGCGCGACGCCGGTGTCTCGCTTAGCCTAATTATTGGGAGCCAAGTTGCGTAAATTAACACATGCTGAATTGCAGCTCATAAGTGCGGGCATACTGAACGGTATTGATGCAACACCGAGCGACTACTTCTATCTCACGTTGGGAGTGGGGGAGAACCATGGCAATTTCAGAAATTCTAGATCCGTTCAATGATGCTGCACCGAATTCGCTTACGCCAGAGGAGATATCGCGATGCATTGAGTGCGCGAAGTTGTCGGTAATGTTTGTGGCAGACTTCGCATACCACGTCAGGATGGGTGTCGACAAGGCCGACGTTCTTGCGTTTATTGTCGCCATGGAGACCACCGGCGAACCTCCAGAGTACTACCCGAATAACCTGAGGTAGGTACTGCTTCGTGGACCGGTAGCGAACTACCTCAAGCGGTATACAAAGCCAACAGCTTCACAGCTGTGCCGGCAGATGGGCATCCGGCAGTCGATGGGCCGAGTCGGATCGTGTCTCGATACGCTGCCGCCGAGCGGTCTACTCGTCGGTGCAGTGGGAAGTGTTGTCACGCAACGCGTTCGAATCGCTTGCAGACGTGAAGCCCGGTGTGCCGTAACTGGTGTTACGGCTTCTACAACCACGAGCGTCGGCACTCCACGATGGGGCTGGTCAGTCCCATCGACTACGAGAACGCAGCTGTCGCGGCGCCGCACAGAGCAGTCCTTCACCATCTGGGGGGCACACACCTCAGGTCGCAGGTATCGGCGTGGCTCACTTGCGGTGACCGCGTTGGTCTACGGAGTCGGAGCCGACGTGGCTGATGGGGCCGCCGGACTCGTTTGTTGCGAGCGTACTGGACCCGGAGGTGATCGTTGATGGCGAGGCGGTTCTGATCAGTTGACGCCGATCGAAGTCGGGATCAACACCAGCCGTGATTACTGAGAGAATCATGACGTGACAGCAACCTCGACGTCCCTGCGTTCGCGCTGCTGTTGACCGCGGCCAACGGCTTTCTCGATTCTTACACCTATCTGGCTCGTGGCGGGGTGTTCGCCAATGCGCAGACCGGTAACGTGATCTTCTTCGGAATCGGTCTGGCGCACCATCATTGGGTCCAAGCCATCGAGCACGTCGGTCCTATCGCGGCTCTTCGAGGTTAGCCGGGCACTGCTCAGCAATGGAATTGGATGTTGGCCCGCTGGGCGCGGGTGCAGTGGAATC
>NZ_JBNCNR010000012.1:0-132244 GCF_049847065.1 Gordonia sp. DT219
TGTGGGAGAGTAGGACACCGCCGAACAACACTTCACAGAAATGCCCCGCAACCAGCAGGTTGCGGGGCATTTCTGCGCTACGAGGATGGTTCCGAGCATGAGGGGTGCTTCCTTGGGGGTGAGTCGGCCGACAAGGCATCGAGGGCATAGATTGGCAACCATGAATGACCGTGACCGTGACCGTAGCCGCGGCCGCGGCCCGCAGCGTCCGGGCCGGCAGGATCGTGCGGGCCGTCCGCAGCAGGCGTCGGGCCGTCCGAATGCCGACGGACCGCCGGATCCGGCGTTGCCCGACGATGTAGCTGCATCAGACCTCGATCCCGATACCCGTCGCGATCTGCTCTCACTTGAGAAGGCCACTGCCGAACGAGTGGCACGGCATCTGGTGATGGTCGCCGAGCTGCTCTATGAGGATGCAGAACTGGCTCTCGCGCATGCTCGCGCGGCGCGTCGCCGGGCCGCACGTGTGGGCGTGGTGCGCGAGACGGCCGGTGTCGCCGCCTACAACGCGGGGGAATGGCAAGAGGCGATTTCTGAGCTCAGGGCAGCGCGCCGGATCACCGGCAGCTCGGCACTGTTGCCACTCATCGCCGATGCCGAACGCGGACTCGGGCGCCCCGAGCGCGCGATCGAGATCGCGCGCAGCGAGGAAGGGCGCGCGTTGCGCGACGATGAGGCCACCGAGATGCGCATCGTCGAAGCCGGCGCGCGACTGGACCTCGGCGAGCCCCAGAAGGCCCTGGTGACACTGCAGTTCGAGGATCTGCGGCCCGGACGTACCGGTACCGCGGCGGCGAGGCTCTTCTACGCCTATGCGTCGGCACTAGAGGCGGCCGGGCAACTCGATGATGCGATGACTTGGTTCATGAACGCGTCTGCGGCCGACACCGAAGATGCCACCGACGCCGAGTTCCGTCTGATGGAGATCTCGGTGGGCGAGTCCGAGCCCGGTGACGTCACGGCGACCGTCGAAGACTCCGGCACCGAAGCGCCCGCGCCCGCGCACCAAGTCCACGATGTGCCGGCCCAGGACTCCACAAGTGTCGAGACTTCCGCACCGTCCGTGGCGGACGCATCGGAGCGCACGGGCGAACAGAAACAGGCGCCGGCTGCCCGGGTTTCGCCACCGGCTGTCGTTGCTGATGATGCGCCCAGTGGAGGTGCGGCGTCGTCGTCCCTCGCGGCTGCCTATGACGCCTTGCTTCTCGATCTCGACGGCACGGTGTTCGCCGGGCACAGCCCGGTCCCCGGCGCGCCGGAAACGCTCGAATCTCTCCAGGTGCCCACGATCTTCGTGACCAACAACGCCAGCCGCCGTCCCGAGGCGGTGGCCGAGCACCTGACGTCGATGGGGTTTTCCGTGTCGCCGGAGCAGGTGGTGACGAGCGCGCAGTCGGCTGCCCGGCTGCTGTCCGAGCATCTGGAGCCGGGTTCGCGCGCGTTGGTCCTCGGTACCGAGGGACTTGCGCAGGAAGTGCGAGAGGTGGGCATTGCGGTGACACGTAGCGCCGACGACCGGCCGCTCGCCGTGATCCAGGGCTTCTCCCCGGATACGTCCTGGGAGAGTTTGTCCGAGGCGGCGCTGGCGATTCGCGCGGGCGCACTCTGGGTGGCCACGAACGTCGACGCAACGCTGCCCTCGGAACGGGGACTGGTCGTCGGGAACGGCTCGCTGGTCGCCGCGGTGGCGCATGCGACCGGACAAGAGCCCTTGGTCGCGGGGAAGCCGGCGGCTCCGCTGATGGCCGATGCGATCAAGCGCAGCGGTGCCGACACGCCACTGGTCGTCGGAGACCGCCTCGACACCGATATCCAAGGCGCACATTCGGTGGGTCTGGACAGTCTGCTGGTCCTCAGTGGGGTGAGCACTGCGTCGGATCTCCTCGGTGCGCCGCCCGAGCAGCGCCCGACCTATGTGTCGGGGGACCTGTCGGGTGTTCTCGAACCGGCCGGGCTGCTCCGTGCGGTCCCCAGTGATGACTGGCACTTCGAGCAGGCGGGCAACGCGTTGACGATATCGCCGGTCGCCGATCCGCCCGCCACGCTCAGCCTGCTCCCGGCGCTTGCCGCGTGCGTGTGGGCGTTGGCCGATGCCGAGGAGATCGATCTCACCGAGATGGTCGTCGATTCCGACGATCCGCAAACGCGCGTGGCGCTCGAGAGCTTCGGTCTGATCGGACAATGAAGGAGAGGCACGGATGACACCACCGATGTCGACGTCACCGCACGGTCCCGATCCCGCGCGCCCCGCGGGGCCGACACCGCAGATGATGCCTGGTGCGCGCTCCGACACCGAGCACCTCGACACCACCGATCCAGGGCTGGCCGAGTCGGTCGGTAGCCGGGTGCGCCAGCTCCTTGGCCAAGTCGATGAGATACGCGAGCAGGCCGGTGAGACAACCGATTTGGTGGCACTCGCGCGACAGTCCGAACTTCTCGAGCAAGCTCACGAGGTGCTGACCTCGGCCTTGTCCGACGTCGACCGCCGGTGAGTGCCGAGCCTGATGAGATATGAGCACGATCCGATGCAACCGTGGTGCGCGATTGTGAGGTGTGACTGAGTGGCCGCCCGTGCACGTCTCGATGCCGAGCTCGTGCGTCGCGGGCTCGCGCGATCACGCGAGCAGGCGCGCGAACTCGTCGAGCGCGGTGCAGTCAAGATCAACGGCACCGTCGCGACCAAGCCGGCGACGAACGTCGGGCGCGACACCCCGCTTGTCGTCATCGACGAAGAGCGTGACGACTGGGCCTCGCGCGGGGCGCACAAGTTGCTGGGGGCCTTGGAGGCCTTTGAGCCGCAGGGTCTGACGGTCGTCGGTAGGCGGTGTCTCGACGCCGGAGCGTCGACGGGTGGATTCACCGATGTCTTACTTCGCCGTGAAGCGCGCGAGGTGGTCGCGGTCGATGTCGGTTACGGACAGCTGATCTGGCGTCTGCAGAACGACGATCGCGTCGATATCCACGACCGGACCAACGTGCGGCACCTGACCGCAGCATCGATCGGTGGACCGGTGGACCTGATCGTCGCGGACCTGTCGTTCATCTCGCTGCCGTTGGTACTGCCCGCGTTCGTGGCCTGTTCCCGACCCGGCGCCGACATGGTGCCGATGGTCAAGCCGCAATTCGAGGTCGGCAAGGACCGGGTGGGTGCCGGCGGTGTGGTTCGTGACCCAGAGCTGCGCGTGGAGGCGGTCGCCAAGGTGGCAGCCCAGGCCGCCCGCCTGGGTTTGTCCACCCGTGCCGTCACGGCGAGCCCACTGCCGGGTCCGTCGGGAAATGTGGAGTATTTCCTCTGGCTTCAGCGGCCATTCGGCGCTATGCCGTTGCCGGACGATAGGGTCGGTAACCGAGACGGCCCGCATGCAGAGGGCGCGGTGCGTGTCGTCGATGAGGATCCCGCGCACGATGCCCCCGAGGGGGATGCTCCGGGTCGCGATGTCGACCCGGACACCATTCGGATGATCAGGCAGGCCGTCGACGACGGCCCGCGCTGAGTGTCCTCGCGTGTGGAGAACGAAAGGAGACCAGGTGGGCAATGCATCGGTCACGGGCTCGGGCAATACCGGCGATGGGCCGGAACCGGCCGGTGGGTCCGGCCCGGCTGGGCCCGGCTCGCACCGCGAGTTCCTGGTGGTGGCCCATACCGGCCGCGAGACCGTCACCAACACCATCACCGCCATCGCCCGCCATTGCGCCGAGGGTGGCGTTGCGTTGCGGGTGGTCGACCACGACACGCGCGTCGACCCCGACCGGGCCAGCGAGGCGCGCGCCTATCCGCAATCGGTGGTCGAGACCGGGCCGATTCCCCGGCCGCCCGATCGTAATCCGCTCGACCCCGACCATCTGCGGGAGCTCGGGGCGCGGGTGCAGGTCACCGCGGGAGAACCGGATTCCGCGGAGGGCTGCGAGATCGTCATCGTTCTCGGCGGTGACGGAACCTTCCTGCGTGCGGCCGAACTCGCCTATCCCGCCGGTGTCCCGGTACTCGGGATCAACCTGGGTCACATCGGGTTCCTCGCCGAGGGAGAGGCCAATCGCGTCGACCAGGTGATGCGTCAACTCATCAGGCGCGACTATCGCGTCGAGCATCGGATGACGCTCGACGTGTCGGTCCTCGATCCGGCCGATCCCGATGGGGCGCAGACCAGTTGGGCGCTCAACGAGGTCGCCATCCTCAATCGGACCAGCACCGGGGTCCTCGAGCTCATCACCGAGGTCGATGGACGGCCGGTGTCGGCATTCGGGGCCGATGGTGTTCTGGTGTCCACCCCGACCGGCTCGACCGCGTACGCGTTCTCCGCCGGCGGCCCGGTGATGTGGCCGGACCTGGAAGCGATTCTGGTGGTGCCCAGCAACGCCCATGCCCTGTTCGCGCGTCCCATGGTCACCAGTCCGCGGTCGCGGGTCGCCGTCGAGGTCGACAAACTGGGGCGATCCGGATTCGCGCTATGTGACGGGCGCCGACGTCTGGAGGTCCCCGCCGGGGCCCGGGTGGAGGTGGTGCGCAGCGACCGGTCGGTGCAGTGGGTCCGGATCGATTCGGACCCGTTCGCCGACCGGCTGGTGCGTAAATTCGATCTGCCGGTCACAGGCTGGCGGGGGAGGCAGACCTAGCCGTGCTCGAAGAACTGTCCATTTCCGGCCTCGGCGTCATAGACGGTGCGTCGGCGGGGTTCCCGCCCGGATTCACCGCACTCACCGGTGAGACCGGTGCAGGCAAGACGATGATCGTCACCAGCCTGCGGCTATTGGCCGGCGGGCGTGCCGATGCCGGGCGAGTGCGTTCGGGGAGCAGCAAGGCGACCGTCGAGGGGCGCTTTCGGGTCGCTGACCCCGAGGGCGCAGCGGTCGGTGACGTCGCCGACATCCTGGAGTCCACCGGGGCCGAACTCGACGACGACGGCACCGTCATCGCGATCCGTACCGTCAATGCCGATGGACGTTCCCGTGCGCACCTGGGCGGGCGGTCGGTTCCCGTCGGCGCGCTGGGCAAGTTGGTGAGCTCGGTGCTCACGGTGCACGGTCAGAACGATCAATTGCGCCTGTTGCGGCCCGACCATCAGCGTGGAGCGCTCGACACCTTCGCCGGCGCGCGGGCGCAGAAAGCGCTGACCGCCTACCGTGCCGCCCGGAGCGAATGGGTCGCATCGCTCGACGAACTCGATGAACTCCGTGCGAACTCCCGAGGCCTCGCGCAGGAAGCCGATCGTCTGCGGTTCGGTATCGACGAGATCGTGGCGGTCGACCCACAGGCCGGCGAAGACGATCAACTCGCCGAGACGATTCGGCGGCTCACCGACCTCGAGTCCATCCGGTCGGCGGCCGCCGGGTCGCACGAGATCGTGGCGGGTGAGTCGGAGTCGGTGGTCGAGCGGCTCGGCCAGGTGCGAACGCTGCTCGAGACCGCAGCCGACGATGAGCTGAAGCGTCTGGCCGGGCGCGTCGGGGAGGCACTCACCGTCGTCACCGACATCGGCGACGAACTGACCTCCTACCTCTCGACGCTGCCGCCCGATGCCAACTCACTCGACCAACTGCTGACCCGCCAGGCCGAGTTGAAGACCTTGGTGCGCAAGTACGCACCAGACATCGACGGCGTGATCGAGTGGCGGGTCCGCGCCGAGGCGCGGCTGAGCCAGATCCACGACCCGCAGGGCAGCATCGACGAGCTGCAACGGCGGGCCACCGAAGCCGCCGGCGCCGTATCGGCAGCAGCGACGACACTCCACGGCATCCGGGTCAAGGCCGCCACGACGATGGGCACGAAGGTGTCCAGGGAACTCGCCGGACTGGCCATGGGGGACTCGACGCTCACCGTCGAGGTCGGTCTCGAAGCCGCCGATGGTGATGACCGCCTCGCCATCGAGATCGGCGGTCACCGCACCCACGCCGGCACCGACGGGGCCGACCGGGTCGAATTCGCCCTCGTACCGCACAAGGGGTCGCGCCCGCTGCCCATTGCCACGTCGGCGTCTGGTGGCGAACTGTCGCGCGTCATGCTCGCCCTGGAAGTGGTTCTGGCGGAACCGACCTCGGGCTCGGTCATGGTCTTCGACGAGGTCGACGCCGGTGTCGGTGGCCGCGCCGCGGTCGAGATCGGGCGTCGTCTGGCCCGGTTGGCGCGCGCCCATCAGGTCATCGTCGTCACGCACCTTCCGCAGGTCGCCGCATTCGCCGACAATCACCTCGTCATCGGAAAGAGCTCCGGAAAGGGCGCCGCGCAGACCAGCACGGTGCGCGCACTCGACCGGGCCGAGCGTGTCGCCGAACTCGCCCGCATGCTGGCGGGCCTCGGTGAATCCGACACCGGCAAGGCACACGCCGAAGAACTGCTGACTACTGCAGAGGCAGAAGGAGACTCCTGATACCGTCGATGCCCTTGATGCTTGTGTGACAAAAGTTGCCACTGTTGCGGCGCGCCTCCCGAAGTTCGGGCACGGTGCGGTCAATCATGGCGGTCATGAAGATGCCTGCACTGCTCGCGCGTACGACCGAAGAACTGCCTGGCGTCATTGGGATCGCCAGAATCGACAAGAACACCAAGCGGCTCCTCGAACGCGTGGGGCCCGGCGACATCGCAATCCTCGATGAGGTCGACCTGGATCGGGTGACGGCCGACGCGCTCGTGGAGGCGAACGTCGTCGCCGTGGTCAACGCCTCGCGCTCGATCAGTGGCCGCTACCCCAATCTGGGGCCCGAGGTGCTCGTCGCCTCGGGGATCGTCCTGCTCGACGAAGTGGGTTCCGAGGTCTTCAAGCGGGTCAAGGACGGCGCCAAACTTCGGGTGCACGACGACCGCCTGATGGTCGGTGAGCGGCGTCTGGCGCGAGGCACCACGCTCGAGGAGCACGACATCGCCGGCATGATGATCGATGCGAAGACCGGACTCGTCGATCACCTGGAAGCATTCTCGGGCAACACGATCGAGTTCATTCGCAGTGAGTCGCCGTTGCTCATCGACGGTGTCGGTGTGCCAGATGTGGATGTGTCGCTGGCCGGCAAACATGTCGTGGTGGTCGCCGACGGTCCCGACCGCGGAACCGAACTGCGTGCGCTCAAGCCGTTCATCAAGGAATATTCACCCGTACTGGTCGGCGTGGGGGCCGGCGCCGACACGCTGGTCAAGGCCGGCTACAAGCCCGCGATCGTCGTCGGTGATCCCGACGAGATGAAGGCGGCCACACTCCGGTGTGGCGCGCAGATCGTGTTGCCCGCCGATACCGACGGCCACGCGTCCGGGCTCGAACGCATCCAGGATCTCGGTATCGGTGCGACCACTTTTCCCGCTGCTGGTACCGCGGCCGATCTGGCGTTGCTGCTCACCGACTTTCACGGTGCCGATCTCATCGTCACGGCAGGCTACGGCGGGTCGCTCGACGACTTCTTCGACCGGTCGCGTCGTGAATCCACCCCGTCGACATTTCTCACCCGCTTGAAGGTCGGGCCCAAGCTTGTCGACGCCAAGGCGGTGGCGACGCTCTACCGCAGCCGGGTGTCGGGCGCGGCCATCGCCTGCGTCGTCCTGGCTGCACTGGTCGCGGCCATTGCCGCGGTGATGTTGTCGAACGCCGGTCCCGAGGTCGCCGATTGGATTGTCGCCCAATGGAATCAGCTATTCCAATGGGTGCAGGGAGTTTGGAACAGGTAGAGCATGATTTCACTTCGCCAGCACGCCATCTCGCTGGTGGCGGTGTTCCTGGCCCTCGCGCTGGGCTTGTTCCTCGGCTCGGGTTTCGTCGGCGACCGCGTCAATTCCCTGACCGGAACAAGCCGTGATCGGGTGGGGGATCTGGAGCAGCAGCGAGATGAACTCAACGCCCAGGTCAATGCCGCCTCCGGTTTCGATGCGGCCATCGCGCCCCGGATCATGGCCGATCGGCTCAAGGGGCACTCCGTCCTGGTGGTGACGCTGCCCAACGCCGCCGACTCCGACGTCGACTCGGCGAAGGAGGCGCTCTCGACTGCCGGCGCGACCTTCGGCGGCCAGCTCGGCCTCACCGACAAGCTGGTGCGTGACGACAACGCCGAACAGGTGCGCACGATCGTGGACCAGACGATCCCACCGGGCGCCACCCTGCGCGCGGAGCTGACCGACTCCGGGTCGCGCGTCGGTGATCTGCTGGGAACCCTGCTGCTGCACCGGAGCAACCAGCCGGCCGCGGCGGCATCGGACAGCCAGACCGGCCTGCAGACGTTGCGAGACGGGGGCTTCCTCACGTACGCCGACAACGCCATCCGTCCGGCCGATCTGGTGTTGTTCGTCTCCGGCGACGCGCTCAGTGAGAATGCGGGCGCCCAAGGCCAACTGACCGCGCGACTGACGGCGGCGATGGCGGCCCGTGCACAGGGCGGGGCGCTCGTGGGTCGCAGCGGGTCGGCGACCGGGGGCTCACCGATCGCCGTGGTGCGTTCGGATCCCGCGCTGCGCAATGCGGTCTCGACGGTCGACAACATCGACCAGCAGACCGGTCTCATCACCACGATCCTGGCGCTCGGCGAGGAGACACAGGGGCGCTCCGGCTCGTACGGTACCGGCGCCGGAGCCACGGCGATCACTGTCGGGGCGCAGCCCGCGCCCGCCCGGACGCCGTCCTGATCGCCGGAAAAGTGGCCGACGCGACACTGCCGCGACACCGGTCTGCGGTGTCGCGGCAGGCAGATCGCAGCTGTGGTGTTACCCTGGAGTCCCGTAGGTGAGCAGGCTTTTGAGGGCCTGATCCGGCCGACGGGAGAGACGCTTTTGCGACCATTGCGCGTTCATACGGGCACCAAACATATTTTCGTGACCGGCGGAGTCGCCTCGTCACTCGGAAAGGGCCTGACCGCCTCGAGCCTCGGTCAGCTGCTTACCGCCCGCGGTCTGCGGGTGACCATGCAGAAGCTCGATCCATATCTCAACGTGGACCCCGGGACGATGAACCCGTTCCAACACGGCGAGGTGTTCGTCACCGAAGACGGTGCCGAGACAGATCTCGACGTCGGGCACTACGAGCGTTTCCTCGATCGGAATCTGTCGCAATCGGCGAATGTGACGACCGGACAGGTGTATTCGAGCGTCATCGCCAAGGAGCGCCGCGGCGAGTACCTCGGGGAGACAGTGCAGGTGATCCCGCACATCACCGACGAACTCAAGTCCCGGGTGCTCGCGATGCGCGAGCCCGGTGACGACGGCGAGGCACCCGATGTGGTGATCACCGAGATCGGTGGCACCGTCGGCGACATCGAATCGTTGCCGTTCATCGAGGCCGCCAGGCAGATCCGGCATGACGTCGGCCGCGACAACGTGTTTTTCCTGCACGTGTCGTTGGTGCCGTATCTGGCGCCGTCCGGTGAGCTCAAGACCAAGCCGACCCAGCATTCGGTGTCTGCGCTGCGCAGCGTCGGTATTCAGCCCGACGCGCTCATCCTTCGTTGCGACCGAGATGTCCCGGAGGGGCTCAAGAAGAAGATCGCACTGATGTGCGACGTCGACATCGAGGGCGTGATCTCGACGCCGGACGCCCCGTCGATCTACGACATCCCCAAGGTGCTGCACAGCGAGCAACTCGACGCGTACGTCGTGCGCAAGCTCGGCCTGCCGTTCCGGGACGTCGATTGGACCGAGTGGGGTGAGCTGCTCAACCGGGTCCACGAGCCGCGCGAGACCGTGCGAATCGCGTTGGTGGGTAAGTATGTGGATCTGCCCGATGCATACCTGTCGGTGACCGAGGCGATCCGGGCGGGCGGTTTCGCCTGGCGGGCTCGTACCGAGATCAAGTGGGTGCCATCGGATGAGTGTGCGACCCCCGCGGGTGCTCAGACAGTGCTCGGCGACGTCGACGGCGTGCTCATCCCCGGCGGATTCGGCATTCGCGGGATCGAGGGGAAGGTCGGCGCGATCGCGTATGCGCGGCGCCGCGGTATCCCATTGCTCGGTCTGTGTCTCGGCTTGCAGTGCATCGTCATCGAGGCCGCGCGTTCGGTCGGGCTGGCGGAGGCGAGCTCCGATGAATTCGATCCCGGCACACCGCATCCGGTGATCTCCACGATGGCCGACCAGTACGAGGCGGTCGCCGGGGAGGCCGATCTCGGCGGCACGATGCGTCTCGGTGCATATCCGGCGACACTCAGGGACGGGTCGGTGGTGGCGAAGGCCTACGGCACCACGCAGGTGTCCGAACGCCACCGTCACCGCTACGAGGTGAACAACTCCTACCGCGACAAGATCGCCGAGTCCGGGTTGGTCTTCTCCGGGACATCTCCCGACGGCCACCTGGTCGAGTTCGTGGAGTATCCGGCAGAGGTTCATCCGTTCCTGGTGGCCACTCAGGCACACCCCGAGCTGAAGAGCCGGCCGACCCGGCCACACCCGCTCTTCCGGGCCTTCATCGATGCGGCGCTGAAGTACAAGGCGGCCGAACGTCTTCCGGTCGATCTGGGCGAGTACGACGCCGCCACCGCCGACGAGGGCGGCGGCGATGGGGCCAGTGCCGAGAAGACCACGGCCGACGAAGCCACGATCGCCACGGCCGGGATCGCCGACGCAGCAGGTGGACGAGAGTGACCGGCACCTCTTCGCACGGCTCCGGAACCCACGATTTCGAGGTGCGTGGGTCGCACACCGTGTACGAGGGTGCGATCCTCGCATTGCGGGTGGACGAGGTCGCGATGCCCGGTGGACGCGTCGCCGAGCGCGAGGTCGTCGAACATTTCGGCGCGGTCGCCATGGTGGCGCGCGACGACGAGGGCCGGATCGCGATGGTGCGTCAGTACCGGCACCCGCTCGGTCGTCGGCTGCTCGAACTGCCCGCGGGATTGCTCGATCAGGGCGGAGAGTCGCCGGTCGATGCGGCGCGACGCGAGCTGGCCGAGGAGGCGGATCTGTCCGCCGACCGCTGGCGGCTACTGGTGGACCTCGCGTCGTCTCCGGGATTCACCGACGAGGCCTTACGCGTCTACCTCGCCGAGGGGCTGCACGCGGTGCATGCCGGCGAGCGCAGCGACGAAGAGGCCGACATGACGATCGAGTGGGTGCCGACGGCCGACGCACTGCGAAAAGTGTTCGCCGGCGACATCGTGAACGCGACCAGTGTCGCCGGGATCCTGGCGATCGTGGCGGCCGATCTGGGGGAGGTCGAGCTGCGGGCGGTCGACGTCGCGTGGCGCGACGAGCCTACGGCGCTGCGTCAACGTAAAGGCGCGCCGTCGACGTAAAGGCGCGGTGCGAACGTAACGACGCGGTGCGAACGTAACGACGCTTCGTGAATGCTGCAGGCGCTTCATGGACCATGCGGGATACGCGGGTGAGGAGGTCGGGAGTGGGCGAGCGATTGGGCATCGATGCTGCGATCACCCGATACCTCGATCACCTGACCGTCGAGCGCGGGGTGGCCGCCAACACACTCGCGTCCTACGGGCGTGACCTCCACCGTTACCAGCGGTACCTGCACGATCGCCGGATCGAGGAACTCGCGGAGGTATCCGAGGCCGACGTCCGCGAATTCCTGGTGACGTTGCGGCGTGGTGATGAACAGACGGGCGTGCGAGGGTTGGCCGATAGCTCGGTGGCCCGAACCTTGGTGGCCACCAGAGGGTTTCACAAGTTCGCCGCTGCCGAGGGCTTGGTCGCCGAAGACGTCGCACATACGGTGCGGCCACCGAGCCCGGCCCGACGCCTGCCGAAGGCGCTACCGGTGGCGGACGTGGTGCGCATCCTGGACGCGTCGGGCGCGCCGGATCATCCGCGTGCGCTCCGGGACCGGGCGCTGCTGGAGTTGCTCTACAGCTGTGGGGCTCGAATCTCGGAGGCGACGGGGCTCGACGTCGACGATGTCGACACCGAGATCCGCGCGGTTCGGTTGCGTGGCAAAGGCGGCAAGGAACGTATCGTCCCCGTTGGTGGGCCTGCGATAGACGCGCTCGAGGCATATCTGGTGCGCGGACGGCCGACCCTTGTGAGTCGCGCCACCGCAGCGCTGTTTCTCAATGCGCGCGGTGGGCGGCTGACCCGTCAGGGAGCGTGGCAGGTGCTGGCGTCGGCGGCGCAGCGTGCCGGTCTGGACACCGCGGTGTCGCCGCATACGCTGCGGCACAGCTTCGCCACGCATCTGCTCGAAGGCGGGGCCGACGTCCGCGTGGTGCAGGAGTTGCTGGGGCACGCGTCGGTGACGACGACGCAGGTGTACACCTTGGTGACGGTGAACACGATGCGCGAGGTGTATGCGACCGCGCACCCGCGGGCACACTGACGGCCGGATCCACGATCTGCGGCGGTGCTCCATGGGATCGTCGTGGTGACCTACTAGTCTTTGAGGGACGTCCGGGCAGAGTTCGGCCGGGCGGAGACGACAGAAAGGGGGCGGCGCAGCGGTGAGCATCTCGAGCACCCGGCGACCCGGCGCCCATTTCGACGACCAGCAGTACCGTCTCGAGGTCGCCGGCGCACCGGAAATCGACGAGACCGAATACCGTGCCGGGCCGGCGCCCACCCCGGCCGATGACGAGATCGGTCCCACCGGCCGTCCCTATCGGCCGGTGCCGGAGCCCACCGAGCTGGATCGACACGGACCGGCGACAGTCATTGCCGTCTGCAACCAGAAGGGCGGCGTCGGCAAGACCACATCGACGATCAATCTGGGTGCGGCGCTGGCGGAATATGGACGTCGGGTGTTGTTGGTCGACCTCGATCCGCAGGGTGCGTTGTCGGCCGGGCTGGGCGTCCCGCATCACGAACTCGAAGACACCGTGTACAACCTGCTCGTGCCGCCGCACGCACCGACCGATGAGGTGCTGATGCGTACGCGGGTCGACGGACTGGACCTGTTGCCCAGCAACATCGACCTCTCGGCCGCGGAGATCCAGTTGGTGACCGAGGTGGGTCGCGAACACGCGCTCGGGCGGGCATTGCACCCCATCCTCGATCGCTACGACATCGTGCTCATCGACTGTCAACCGTCTTTGGGATTGCTGACCGTCAACGCCTTGGCGTGCGCCGACACGGTGCTGATCCCGATGGAATGTGAATACTTCAGTCTCCGTGGCCTCGCCCTGCTGAACGATACGATCGAGAAAGTGCACGATCGACTGAACGTCCGCCTGGATGTCGGCGGCATCCTGGTCACCATGTTCGACGCGCGGACCCTGCATTCGCGGGAGGTGATGGAGCGCGTCGTGGAAGTGTTCGGCGACAAAGTGTATGACACGGTGATCGCCCGCACCGTCCGGTTCCCCGAGACAACCGTCGCCGGGGAGCCGATCACCTCATGGGCGCCGAAGTCTGCTGGGGCGCAGGCTTATCGGGCACTAGCCCGCGAAGTAATCGCGCGCAACGTCAAGCAGGCATGAGCGAATCGACCGAGCTCGACGAGGCCGAAGCCACGCAGGCTGACGGCACAGCGCAGGTTGATGACATAGCGCGGGTTGACGACACAGCGCAGGTTGATGACACAGCGCGTGAGGCCGGTTTCCGGGTCCGCCTGACCAATTTCGAGGGCCCCTTCGATCTGTTGCTCAATCTGATCAATCAGCACCGCCTGGACGTGACCGAGGTGGCGCTGCACGAGGTCACCGACGACTTCATCGCCTACACCCGCGAGATGGGTCCGGAGCTGGGACTGGAACAGACCACCGAGTTCCTGGTGGTCGCCGCAACTCTGCTGGACCTGAAGGCCGCGCGACTGTTGCCGGCCGGCGAGGTGGACGACCCGGAGGATCTCGCACTCCTGGAAGCCCGCGATCTGCTGTTCGCGCGACTGTTGCAATACCGAGCCTACAAACAGGTGGCGGCTCTGTTCGGCGAATTGGAAGCTGCTGCGCTGCAGCGTTATCCGCGCGCAGTGGCGCTGGAGGACCGATACGCCGGTCTGCTCCCCGAAGTGACGTTGGGCGTCGACCCGGCCCGTTTCGCCGAGATCGCGGCAGCGGCTCTGCGCCCGCGCCCGGTGCCGACGATCGGGCTCGACCATCTGCACGACGTGCATGAGGTGTCGGTTCCCGCGCAGGCGCAGCGGATGGCCGGGTTGCTGGCTCTCAGCGTGCCCGACGAGGGCCTGACCTTCGGTCAGTTGGTTGCCGACTGCGCCAATCCGCTGGAGGTGGTCGGCAGCTTCCTCGCGCTGCTCGATCTGTTCCGGGAGCGCGCCATCGCCTTCTCGCAGCCCGAGGCACTGGGAGATCTGCGGGTGCTGTGGTCGGGCGAACGCGACGTGAACGAGCTGAGCTTCGACAAGGCGGAGGACTACAGATGACGGACACGACCATTCCCGAAGATCCCGACGAGGGCGCATCGGAGCCGGATCGTGCGGAGGGTATCGAGGTTGCCGAGTACACCCTCGACGACGTCGAGCTCCGCTCTGCGCTCGAGGCTCTGCTGCTGGTCGTCGATGCGCCGGTGACCTCGGACGAGCTGGCCAACGCTGTCGGCACGGATGTGCCGCGGGTGCGGGTGGCACTTGAGGAGATGGCAGCAGAACTGACTGCGCGACGCAGCGGTATCGACCTGCGATTTGTCGGTGACGGCTGGCGCTACTACACGCGCGCGGACTACGCGCCGTACGTCGAACGTCTTTTGCTCGATGGCACGCGCTCGAAGCTCACCCGCGCGGCGTTGGAAACGCTGGCCGTGATCGCCTACCGGCAGCCGGTCTCGCGGGCCCGGATCAGTGCGATCCGCGGTGTCAACGTCGACGGGGTGATCCGCACGCTCGTCGCCCGCGGACTCCTCAACGAGGTGGGTACGGACCCGCAGACCACGGCCACCACATACGGCACCACCGAGTTGTTTCTCGAACGGCTCGGGCTCGCCTCGCTGGCGGAACTGCCCGACCTCGCGCCCCTGCTGCCCGATGTCGACCTCATCGATGGCCTCGACGAGGAGTTGAACTCTGATCCCCGATTCGCCAAACTCGCGGGTAAACCGGCAAACTCAGAGGAGGCGTCCGACGGTCAATCGCCGTTCGGAGGCGACGACCTCGAGGATCAGGACTGAAATATGGCAACCGCTGGCCGGGATGGCACACCGGGACGACGCAAGACGGCCAAGAACCACACGGCCCGAAATCACACGGATAAGAGCGCTGCAGGCCGGAATTCCGCCGCGAAGAACGCCGCTGGGGGCGGCAAGCCGGTCGGCGGCAAAGGCGCTGGTAAGCCCACCGGGAAGAAGACCGGCACCGGCTCGGTGCCGCCGCACGCGCAACCGCACGCCAAGAAGAAGCATCGTAAGGGCAGTTCAAAGCCCGACGTGGACGCGGGGCGTATCCGTCTCAACAACGCGCGTCCGGCGCGGCATCAGGCACCGTCGTCGGATGACGGTGACCACGGCGCGACCTACGTTGCCGACGGTGTCCGACTGCAAAAGGTCCTCGCGCAAGCGGGTGTCGCATCGCGGCGCGGCGCCGAGGAACTCATCGCGGCCGCACGTGTGGAGGTCGACGGCGAGATCGTCACCGAACAGGGCATGCGTATCAATCCCGACTCGGCGGTCATCCGGGTCGACGGGGCCCGGGTCATCATCGACGAGACCCGGCAGTATCTGGCATTGAACAAGCCGAAGGGCTGGCAGTCGACGATGTCCGACGACCAGGGTCGTCCGTGCATCGGTGACATCGTCGCCGAACGGGTCATGTCGGGGCAGCGCCTGTTCCATGTCGGACGGCTCGACGCCGACACCGAAGGCTTGCTGCTGCTCACAAACGACGGAGAACTCGCACATCGCCTCATGCACCCGTCTTATGAGGTGCCAAAGACCTACTTGGCGTGGTTGCGGGGAGAAGTGCCCCGCTCATTGGTGCGGACACTGCGATCCGGCGTGGAGCTCGACGACGGGCCGGTCGCCGTCGACGGCTTCACCATCAATGGCGTCCACGAGGGGGAATCGCAGGTCCGGATCACCTTGCACGAAGGACGAAATCGGATTGTGCGACGGATGATGGAAGCCGTCGGCTTCCCGGTGCAGGCGCTGGTGCGCACCCACATCGGTACCGTGGCGCTCGGCGATCAGCGACCCGGCAGTCTCCGTGTTCTCGGCCGCGACGAGGTCGGGTCGCTCTACAAGGCGGTGGGACTGTGAGCAGCGGAGTGATCGCCATCGATGGTCCTGCGGGCACCGGAAAGTCGAGTGTCTCGAAGCTCTTGGCGCACAAGATCAGTGCGCACTACCTCGACACCGGGGCGATGTACCGGGCCGCGGCGCTCGCGGTGCTGCGCGCCGGTGTGGACCCGGCCGAGGCCGACGCGGTTGCCGCGGTGGTCGCGTCCGCGGATATCAGGTTGGTGCCCGGCGCGAACGGATCGTCGAGGGTCTACCTGGACGGCGAGGACGTGAGCGGCATGATTCGGACCGATGAGGTCACCGATGCGGTGTCTCCCGTGTCGGCGGTACCAGCGGTACGCGCAAAGCTTGTTGCACTCCAACGGCGCCAGGCGGAAGCCGAGTTGCTCGTCGTCGAGGGACGCGATATCGGGACCGTGGTGTTCCCGGATGCGTTGATCAAGATCTTCCTCACCGCGTCGCCCGAAGCCCGGGCCGAGCGGCGGCATCGACAAAACCTGGCGGCCGGGCGGCCCAGCGACAACGCCGAGGTGCTTGCCGCGGTGAATCGGCGCGACCATCTCGACTCGACCCGTGCGGTATCGCCGTTGCGGCCGGCCGACGACGCGATCACGGTGGACACCAGTGACATGACCTTGGATCAGGTTCTCGACCATCTGGCCGACCTGGTCCGTACCCGGATCGGAGTTGCCTCGTGAGTGATATGTCCGACGCCACCGACGGCACCGCCGACATCACCGCGTTGCCCGGCGACGGTTTGTGGAGTGATGAAGCGGAATGGAACCTCGATGAGTTCGGTGACGCATTGGAGCCCGGTGAGGTCGAGCGGGTGCCCGAGGTGGCCATCGTCGGCCGACCGAACGTCGGCAAGTCGACATTGGTGAACCGTGTCCTGGGCCGGCGTGAAGCCGTCGTCGAAGACATCCCCGGGGTGACCCGGGACCGTGTCTCGTACGCCGCTTCCTGGTCGGGCCGACGATTCAACGTCGTCGACACCGGCGGCTGGGAGCCCGACGCCAAGGGGCTGCAGCAGGCGGTCGCGGCTCAGGCCGAACAGGCGATGCGGACCGCCGACGTCATCGTTCTGGTCGTCGATGCCACCGTGGGCGCCACGACCACCGACGAAGCGGTGGCACGGACACTGCGGCGATCGAAGACACCGGTCATCCTGGTGGCCAACAAGATAGACAGCGAAAAGCAAGAGGCCGAGGCCGCGTCGCTGTGGTCGTTGGGACTCGGCGAGCCACAACCGGTGTCGGCGGCGCATGGACGCGGCGCCGGTGACCTGCTCGACGTCATCCTCGACCGGTTGCCGCAAACCCCGCGCGAAGACGCCCCGCGGATCGGCGGTCCACGCCGTGTCGCGCTCGTCGGCAAACCCAACGTCGGCAAGAGCTCCCTGCTCAACAAGCTGGCCGGTTCCCAACGTTCGGTGGTCGACAACGTCGCCGGCACCACCGTCGACCCGGTCGACGAACTCATCGAACTCGATGGCCGCACATGGCAATTCGTCGACACTGCCGGATTGCGTCGCAAAGTCCGCACGGCCAGTGGCCACGAGTACTACGCGTCGTTGCGCACCCGCTCGGCGCTCGACGCCGCCGAGGTGGCGATCCTGCTCATCGACGCTTCCGAGCCGGTCACCGAACAGGACCTGCGGGTGCTGTCGATGGTGATCGAATCGGGGCGGTCGCTGGTGATCGCGTTCAACAAGTGGGATCTGGTCGACGAGGATCGCCGCTACCAGCTCGACAAGGAGATCGACCGCGATCTCGCGCGCGTGCCGTGGGCGGGCCGCGTGAACGTCTCGGCGATGACAGGCCGGGCCGTCCAGAAGCTGGTGCCCGCGCTGGAGAGCGCCCTACAGTCCTGGGACAAGCGGATCTCCACCGGGCCACTGAACAATTGGCTCAAAGACGTCATCGCGGCCAACCCGCCGCCGCTGCGCGGGGGTCGGCAACCGCGCGTGATGTTCGCCACCCAGGCGGCTGTCCGGCCACCGACATTCGTGCTGTTCACCACCGGGTTCCTGGAAGCCGGGTACAGGCGCTTCCTGGAGCGCCGGCTGCGTGAGGAGTTCAATTTCAACGGCTCGCCCGTCCGGATCAACGTGCGGGTGCGTGATAAGCGGGAGCGTCGCAAACGCTGACGAGGCGCCGGGACCCGCGCGGTGGCCTCTGTGAGATACTCCTGTCGTGCTCATCTTGGCAATCATCGTTTTCGGCATGGTCATCGGCGCTCTCGCCCAGCTCATCATCGGCGGCAAGAACATGTGGAACATCGACTGGGGACTCGCGATCGTCGCCGGCCTGGTGGGGTCCTTCGTCGGCGGCCTGCTGATCAGCTTGCTCTCCGGCGACGGAATCTCGTTCCGCCCCAGCGGGATCATCGGGTCGCTGGTCGGCGCGCTGGTCGTCACCGGCGGCTGGGTCTGGTACAAGAAGCGCTCGACCGTGTCCTGATCGCAGGGCGCTGACCAGGCGATTGGCATGCGGAGCCAGTGGTCGGCTAATCTCATCTACGCCTTGATGACGCGAAGGTCGTCGATCAGGGCAACGGGCTGTGGCGCAGTTTGGTAGCGCACTTGACTGGGGGTCAAGTGGTCGCAGGTTCAAATCCTGTCAGCCCGACGCAGGTCAGAGGTCCTTTCGGTTTCGCCGGGAGGGCCTCTCGCATACGAGGTGACGCCAGTTCTGACGCCAGTTCCTCGGGTCACAGCCCTAGCGCTTTCGATAGTCCGGAGATCGCCGAGCGGGCCGTTTGGTCGGTCGTGTGCCCGTAGATGTCGCCGGTGATCGCGATGGACGAATGGCCGAGCAAGTCGGCCACCGCCTTGATGTGTACGCCGGACTCAAGCCATGCCACCGCTGCGGAATGTCGAAGCGTGTGGACTCCCACGTCGTCCGGTAGGCCCGCAGACTTCGCTGCGGACTCGACAACGCGCAGCAGGTTCCGCGGGTCCACCACGGTTCCGAGCTCGGTAGTGAACACACGCCCGGTATTAACCCAGTGCTCGCCTGCGCGGAGGCGCTCGGCGTTCTGCGTGGTGCGGTGTGCTCTGAGCATCGCCACCAACTCGATGCTCAGCGGCACCGTCCGTCGGGAACGGTCGGTCTTGGGGGCAGCGACCACCAACCTGCCGCCAACGCGTGACACCGTGCCACGGACGCGCAGAAGGCCCTCGGTGAGGTCGAGGTCGTCCCAGCCCAGCGCGCATGCCTCCCCGCGCCGGAGGCCGGTCCCGGCCACCAGAACGATCGCCCGGTGATAACGCGACGCCTCGGTTGCCCGTAGCAGTGCGGTTAGGTCGGTTGCGCTGATGTGGACCGCCTCTTGTCGCTCGACCCGTGGACGCTGCACACGCGTCGCCGGATTCGTCGCCAGTAGACCGTCGCGCACGGCGGTGTCGAGCGCCTGACGCAGGACCGCGTAGACGGAGCGCCGCGACGATGCTGCCAGCTTCTGATCGTCTCGCAGGTATACGAGGAGCGTCTCGATGTCGTTTGGGCGTAGCCGGTCGAGTGTGATTGTGGACATCGGGCCTTGTTCGAGATGTTTCCTCGACAGGCTGGTGTAGAGGGCCTTCGTCGTAGCCGCACGGTCGGACACTTCGAGTGCGCTCGTACGCCACGTGTTGAGCCACTCGGCGACGGTTACTTTCGCATCGTGCGCGGGCTGTCCCACCTCGATACGTTTGCGCGCCGCGGCCAGCTTTGTGCGCGCTTCTTTCGCTGTCTTGCCGTAGACCGAGATGCGTTTGCGCTCACCGGTGACCGGATCCTCGTAAGCGACTCGACCATGCCAGCGCCCGTCCGCGCGATGGGTGATAGTCCCTTCACCGTTTGCTCGTCGAGTTCCCATGTTTCACGCCTTCTTTCGCCCAGGCTCGGTGTCGGGTAGCAGATTTCCGCCATGTTTAGGGCGACACAGCTGGACGTACCTCGCCGCTGTGCGTTCAGAGACGCCGAATCGGCGGCGGATCTGCTGGATCGGTCGGTCGTTGATGTTTGCCCGATAGATCTGGGCGACCTCGGCGAGGAGTTCCGGCGTCACGGAGCGTCGTCGGCCTCGACGGGCCCGTTCGATGTCCCGTCGGGCCGTGCGGCCGCTGTTGATTGCTTCGTCAACGTCATCGGACGTGGTGTGGAAACTCATCGCGACGGCCTCCGTGATCAGATCGTCGAGTGGGATTCGCAAGTGTGCCAACAGGATCTCCCCATCGTCGTCGGGGGAGTGGAGCTCCAAATCGGTGCAGACCGGAATACCACGGCGCACTCTGATCCGGAACGAGGTATGCGGGCGCGATTCCGATTCCGGATGGAACACGAAGATCTCCGACGGAACCGCCCGATCGCCGACGAAAGGGAGGAATGCGCCCGCGGCGTCGAAGGATGCCATCCATCCATCGGTGAGAGCATGAACTTCCTCGCGCAGCACGTGACCTCCTTGCACCATGCCAGTAAAAATCCACCTAATGACAGGGACTGGCAGGGGCCAATTTACGCCAACCCTGTCATTATTGTCTACGTACGAACAGATACGGACACGCAGGAGGCCGCCGTGACACGCTCCCTTTACTCGATAGATGAGACCGCCGAGCAACTCGGCGGCATCTCGCGGACCACGGTCTACGAGTTGGTCAGCGCTGGCGAGCTGACAAAAGTCAAGCTAGGGCGCAGAGGCCTCGTGACTGCGGAATCCATTGCGGCCTATGTGGATCGCTTGAAGTTCGCCGCTGGGGACGCGCGATGACCGCCGCTCTGCTGCTCGCCGACGCGGTGCTGCTGGGTCTGTCCGCTCATGCCGTGTTCTGTGCATTGCGTGACCGTCGGCGGGCCGACGCATGACGAGGCGCGACTATTTGGTGGACGTGCCCGACCAGTTGTGGGGCCGATGACGGCGCCAACGGCCGCCGACGATGCGACGCAGCAGCGAGTCGAGGCGGTTCGTCAGGCGCTTCTCACGCTGCGCAACGAGGGCTTTGTGGTCGACGAGACCGTTCTCAATCCGAACGGCCGTCCGGTGCATTCGCGTGACATGACCGAGGCGTTGCGTAACGAGCGGGTCCGGCGCGCTGTGCGTCGAATTGTCGACGAGGAGGCGAACGCGCCCGCGCTCGACCAGATCCCCGGCGCGATGCTGCTATCGACGCTGCTGGCGCAGCCGGATGCGCCGGTGAGCTATCGGCTGGATCGCTTGTGGCCGGCCGGGGGGCGGGTGCTTCTGTACGCCCAGCGGAAGGCCGGCAAGACGACGCTACGCAACGAGCTCGTCCGCGCGCTGGCCGACGACGAGCCTTTTCTCGGCCAGTTCGGGGTCCAGACGTTCGAGGGCACGATCGGCGTCATCGATACCGAGATGGCCCCGGCGCAGACGAGAAAATGGATGCGTGACACCGGCATCCGCCATCCCGAGGCTGTCGCCGTCTGGAATATGCGCGGGAACCTCGGCGCACTCAACATCTTCGATGATGCGGCGCGTTCGCGCTGGGCGCACGTCCTGCAAGAAGCCGGGGTGCGGGTATTGATCCTGGACTGCGTTCGGCCGGTGCTCGACGCGTTCGGCCTCGACGAGAACCGCGACCTCGGCCGGTTCTGTGTCGCGTTCGACGCCTTGCTCGCCGAGGCTGGCATCACAGAAGGTTGCGCCATTCATCACGCCGGGCACGACGGCACGCGACCACGCGGCGACACGCGCCTCATCGACTGGGCCGATGCGGTGTGGCGCTTGAGCGCTGAGAAGGTCGACGACCCGTTCGCGGTGAGGATGTTCTCGGCGTTCGGGCGCGACGTTGCCGAGCCCGAACGTCGAGTCGAGTTCGATGCTGCGAGCCGGCGACCGACGCTCGGCGCGACGAGGCGTGAACGCGCGCTCACGCTCGCGTGCGACCTCGTGCTCGAAACGGTCCGCGAATCAGCCGACGATCTCAGCGGCCGACAACTTGAATCGTCGGCCGCGAAGCTCGCAGACGAGCGCGGTGTCGAGGTGACACGGACCGCGCTGCGGGAGGCGATCGCGCACCTCGAGGTGACAGGAATGCTGCACAAGGAACACGGTTCGCGGCGCGCTTTTAGTTACCGGATCGCCGCCGAGGACGGCTCGTGATGAGCGCCCGAAATGTCGGTTTGAGTGCGCCGCGCACTGGGCAATTTTCGGGGTGGGCACGGCGCACTCGATTCGATTCGAGTGCGCCACGATGGTCCGCGCACTCGAGCCCGGCATCTGTGCAGGTACCGAGCAGTTTCGACAGGAAAAAAGTTGAGTGCGCCGCAGTGCGCGGCCAGTGCGCGGGCGCACTGGTGAGTCCAGTGCGCCAGTGTGCCGCGCCTATATATATAGGCGCGCACTGCGCACACACGGCACGCTCGCACAGCAGCAACATGGGAAGGAGACGGCCGTGACGTGGACGACGACCGGAGTTGCGGCACGGTTGGGAGACGAACCGCTGTGGGCGCAGTGCCGCACAGGATCCGGAGGAGCGAAGCTGTTCCCGGCCGAAGGTTGGCTAGTCCAGACCAACGGCGCCGGACGGACGCGGGTCGTCCTTGGCTACCGTGACGGCGAGGCGCTCGTGTCGTCGGATTCACTGCGCGGCTACGTTTCGACGATCGCCGAAGATGTTCTGGTGGTCACCGCGCGTGCATGGGCTCTCGGCAACGAGGTATCCGAGTGAACGCGCCGGCCTGGCCTGCCATGAGCCGTTCGCCGGTCTTCTTGCACCAGGACGCGCGAGAGAGCCGCGACGACGGCGCGGCCGACCCTGAACTCCATCACCGGCGCGCGGCCGATTGGTACGGCCTCGAGCGCGTGTGGGCGCCGCCTTGTCTACGTCGCGTCGTGGTCGGCACGCGGCACAGGGTGACGCGCACGTGTGACGGATGCTGTTATGACGGCGAGGTCGAGCTGTTCGCCGGGCCGACTTGGGATCACCCGCGCTTGTGGAATCATGCGGCGCTCGGTCGTGTGCTGACGCTTGAGCCCTATCAAGTCGACGGGGAGCAGTTGCACGCGCTCGAGCGCCGCGCTACCGCGCTCGGCGCCTCGGTCATCGTGTCCGCGCGCCCGTCGATGTATTGGCCCGGCGCAACGACGCTGATCTGCGTCGTAGACGAACACGCGCCCGCCGAGGCGTGTCTATGGCCGCCGGGACGGCGATAGCCCGTGTGCGTGGCAGCCAGGCCACCGCAATACGCAATACCCGCGTGGTCCTACACCACGACGCGCACGTATCGCCGCGAAAACAGCGACCCCCATACACCGGCCCCGACATCGATACCCCCCGCACCGAGCCCGTGATGGCAGGGGGGTGGGTGGCATCTCTCGCGCCGGTCACGCGGAGACCGCTCTGCCGGGGCAACGTGCGCCGCATGTCCAGAAAAGCCGTTTTGACACCCAAGGAGGACCGAATGATTGACGAGACACCGCTGAGTAGGCGTGAACAGTGGAGATTCGCGAGGATTCGCGAGCTCGATGACAATTTCGACCCCGACCGGGCCGCTCGCCGGGCGCGGGTCGCGCTGTTGTTCGAGCTGGAGTACCGGCAGCATCTCGACGGCGCGGTTCCGTTCCCCCGCGCGCTCGCCGCGGCGCTGCTGAACGTTCGCGAGCGCTCGCTGGTGATCTGTCAGCGTCCGGCCACCGGCGGCCGGGCCTACGCCGACGGTCTCCAGGATCCGCGCGGCTACCTGCTCGACGACCCGCAGCGACTGCTCGACCGCGCCGGCTTCGATCCGGCCGCACCGTGGACACCGGCGCACCGCCCGTACCTTTTCGGGGTCGACGAACGCGCCGACGAGGCACTCGACGCGAGCGCCATCTACGGGGGTGACGAGTGAAGCCGCCGCGCGGTGCGTCGACCGCGCTGCGCAAGGCCTGGCGGGCCAAGATGATTGAGCTCGAGGCGCTCGGTCTCGAGCGCCTCGCCGACCCGCTGGTCGTCGAGCAGTGGTGCCGGTGGCGGGTGATCGCCGACGAGGCGTTCGCCGACATCGCGGCGCGCGGGCACATCGTCGATGGCAGTCGACCGAACACGCGGGTGAAGAATCCATCGGTGTCGACGCTGTCTCAGGCGACCGCCGAGATGTCGCGCCTCGACAAGCAACTCGGCACATTCCGGCCGCAGGACCGCAAGGCCAAGCAACGGCGCCTCCGCGTCGTCGACCCGGCCGGCTATCTCAACGGGGGTGCGTCGTGAGCGCCGACACTGTCCGCATCCGCCTCCGCGCCCTCGAACGCGCCCTCGACGCCGGCGACGTCGCGCGCATCGCGGTGCTAGCGGCCCGGCTCAACGACGTCGTGATCGACCTCGACGACGATTCCGGCCTCGGCTTGGCTGTCGCCGAGCTGGGCCTGCGCGCGGAGTTGTGGGCCGCTGGTCTCGCTACCGACCTCGACATCGGCAACGCACGCCGCGCCCTCGACCTCTGCCGCCGCGCGCGGATGAGCGATGGCGCACAGACGCCCTATTGAGACAATCTCCGGTACAATCGAGATGTTCGGCAGCGCCGCACCGTGCGATAGGGCACCGTCCCGCGCAGCGCCGACACTCTGGTTCCGTCGAGGTCGCGACGACCACGCGACCTCGACGAGGCCGCACCGCCCGAGGTCGCGGGCGATTCTGCCGCGCAGGTCACGCGGCCATTCTCCCATTTCTCAAAGACGTTGCAGTGCAACGATCTTCACTCGATTGGAGTGTCTCATGTCCAAGTATTCCGAAGAAATCGCGGGTCTCGCCGCCCAAGCGCCCACCGCACGCGTCGCCACCAGGGCGAAGGCCGTTGCCCGTGAAATCGCCGCCGACCTGCGGGCACTCGATGCGTCGACGCTGTCGCCGTCGCTGAAGTCGAAGTCGGTCGGCGAGTTCGACGCTGACGTTGCCGCGCTGGCCGCCATCCAGGACGCGCACTCCCAGATGCCCAAATCGCCGCTACGAGGCGGCCTCGGCGCGTCCGCGTACTACGGCGGCGACGCGCTGACCCCGCAGACCAAGTCGGTGCCGACGGTCTCGTTCGCCGAGAGCGACCTGCGTGCGATGCACGCCGCGGTGACCAACCGCGCGGCCTACGCCATCCGTCAGAAGGGGTACAGCTCGGTGGCCGGCGACATTCCCCCGGCATTCGCGCCCAGCGTCCTCGGCGTCAACGTCCACGCCCCGCGGCTGATCGACAAGCTGCCCAGTGAGTCGATCCAGGCGCCGGTCTATGAGTACCTGCGCCACACCGGTACCACCGGCGGCCCCGGTGTGGTCGCCGAGGGCGCCGCGAAGCCGGAGTCGACGGCAGTCGTCGACACGGTCACCGCCGAGGTCGTCAAACTCGCGACGCACGCCGGGATCTCGTGGGAGACGCTGCGCGACTTCAGCGCGTTCGAGTCCTATTGGCAGAACGAGCTGATCGAGCAGGTCTACGACCTCGAGGCGGCGCAGATCCTCACCGGTAGCGGCACCTCGGGCAACCTGACGGGTCTGCTGTCGACCTCGGGCATCCTCACCCACGCCGTCGACACCGCGCACAGCGAAAGCAACCTCGACGCCGTCGAGTTGTCGATCGCGACCATGCGCGCGGCCACTGCGAAGGCCGATGCCAACCTGCTGGTCCTGCATCCGCTGGACTGGTCGATCCTGCGGCGGTCGAAGGCCACCGGGACCGGCAACTACTTCGTCGCGCCCGACCCGACCAGCGACGAGGCGAACTCCCTGTGGGGCGTCGAGGTGTTCACCACCACCAGCCTCACCCAGGGCACCGGTGTCCTCCTCGACACCACGAAGTTCGGCCGTGTGCTCGTCCGCGACGGCATCACCGTGCAGACCGGCACGAGTAACGACGACTTCGTGAAGAACATCGTTCGGTTCGTCATCGAGACGCGGATCGGGCTCGCCGTCGAGCGGCCGACCGCGATCCTCAAGATCACCGGCATCGCCTGAGAGGGGTAGAACGATGAAAGTTGTTGTGAACACACCATATTCGGTGACCTATGACGGCGTATCCTACGACCCCGGCGAACAAGTCGACGCGCCATCTGGCGTCGCCGACGCGTGGCTGCGCGCCGGCTGGGTGACCGCGGCCACCACCAAGGAGGGCACACCATGAGCATCGCAACGCGCACGAAAGGTGCGACCGGGCACGTCACCGCAACCGATGGCGGCGAGTTCGACATCGTGCTGTCGGCACAGTCGAAGGACCGCGATGGTGACGTGCTGACCAAGGATGGCTGGAAACAGCCACTACCCCAACACATTCCGATCGGCGTGGATCACTCGATGAGCGTCGACGGGATCGTCGGGTCGGGTCGGCCGTTCATCGACGACGCGGGCAATCTGCGCGTCCGTGGCACGTTCGCGCCGACCGAGCTCGGTCAGCGCGTGCGGCAACTCGTCACCACCGGGCATCTGCAAACCGTGTCCGTCGAGTTCCTCGAGGACGGCACGAAATCCGGGACGACCCCGCAGCGTGAACTCATCGGCGGCGCCTTCGTCTACCTGCCGAGCAACCGCGACGCGCGAGTGCTGTCGTCCAAGGGGGCACCGCCCGATCCGGCGGCCGTACCGCCCGATCCGACGACGGCGGCCGACCCGACAGGACAGCCGGCGAACACCCTCGACCCCGAGGCCGTCGCCGACCTGATCGCCGGCGCGCAGGCGCTCACAACGCTGCCCGACGACCAGGTGCCCGACCAGCTCGCGGCGCTCGGTCAAGTCCTCGACCTGCTCGGGCAGAGCTACCCGCCCGATCCTGGCACCGCGCCCGACGGCAGCCCCGACGGCAGCCCCGACGACGCGGCGAAGTCGGCGGCGGTGTCCGCGCGGGTGAAAGCACTCCTGCTCGCGCTCGAGTAGGGGAAACATCGGCGTCAACGAGACGAAGGCCTCGATGGCTGGCCCATGACCCGATCCTAACCGTGTGACGCGGCCCGGTGAGGTCAGACCAGCGCCGAAAAACACACCGCCCCAAGCAATTACGCTTGGGGTGGTGTGTTGCCGTTTGGGGGTCGGCCTATCCGCCGAATCCGTTCTCGGCGAGTTCACGAATCCGAGCCTCACTGAAAAACCGGTCGCCGGTCTGCGGGTCGAGATACGGCACGCGGTCGGATACGCGCACCAGTTGGAAGCGTGCTTCGGGCGTGACCCAGGAAACCGTGCCATCGTTCCCGACGATCGACTGTGAGGTATGCCCGTCCAATACGACTACCGTCGGTGCGGTGAGAATAGACAGGCTCGCGCACTGCGCGGCGGTCGGCAGAGGATGATCGCTGGCCTCACCGTTCATCATCCGCACGTTACTCGCCGTTCTCAACGGTCGACGGCGAAATGGAGCCGATGGCGTCGGCGAATTGCGCCGCCGCGCGCAGCTCTTCGGCGAACAGTCGTGCGGTCGTCGGTGTGAGCCCGTCGTCGGCGTTATTGGTGGTGAGGATCGATCCATCCTCATCGACGGTGACGAACGAGCCTGCGAAGGCGGCGGGAATGGTGGTTATCAGTTTGGTCCTTCTTGGGTAGGAGTTTTTGACGCCAGTTTTGACGCCAGTTGTCGAAGATTCGTGGACGTTTGCAGGTGTTCGCGTATGTCGGAAAAATCCCATGACCTGCGAAAAGTGTACTGCGGCGGTCGCCCACGGATCGCAAAGCGATAGCTGGGGGTCAAGTGGTCGCAGGTTCAAATCCTGTCAGCCCGACTCCGAGAACCACCTGGTAACGGGTGGTTTTCTCATTTCTGGGGTTTCGAATTCAGGCACTGTCGGACGGGTGACGACCATTCTGACAACCATCGCACCGGCCCCGAGTGGTGTCCGAGGCGGCACAGATCCTCGGCGTGACGTCGCGGCAGGCGCAGCGCCTCGCAGCCGACGGTGAGCCGGGCACACCCGCCGGTCGGGCGCGATGTACCGCGCCCGCAACAACCGCACCACGAGCAAGGGCCGGCCGGCGCTTCCTGGCGCGGCTCGGACCGCGCTCGATCTCCTTTCCGGCGGGAAACGCACGAGCCGCTCGAGAGGCGGCTCGTCGACCGGCTGTCCATCACGTCTCCGATGTCGCCGATCACCACCGACTGGGGATTCGCCTGCGGCCGGTCCGGGCCGCCGCCCGACCACCTCGCTCACGGGAATCCTGGTGGCAATCGAAGGCCTCGACGGCGCGGGTGCGAACACGGTGCCGAAGCAGTTCGAACACGCCGGGCCACGAATCGAGTCGATGGCGTTCCCGCGCATCGGCCTACAGCACGCGGACCTGGCTGCGATGGCACTGCACTGCGGGCTCGGCGATCTGGTCTCAGCTGCCATATGTCTCACTAGTGCAAAGAAACCCACGGAACGGCGAATAGCCCTGGGGCTCTTTGCAAGAGCGGGCTCCTCGGACCGGCGCGCCGGTCAGTCAAGATGACAGGCAAGAGGTGAGTCGATGGCATTCGACCGGCTGGATTCAAGGGAAACTTCTGATCGTCGAAACCCTCCGCACGGTGGGGGAGTTTCGTGCCCGGTGCGAGTTACGCGAGTTCGGAGTCATCGAAGGCACGCTCGCTTCCCTCGCTCGTGCGCACCTATCGCCCAGCCGCCGTCATCGTCGGGGTCGGCGAAGAATCGGGGTCCACCCCGTCGAAGATCACGGTCGACCACGAGGTCGACCCGTCGTCGATCAGGGCCAAGTGCAGCGCCAGTGACTTGCTGTACCGCTGATGCTCGGTCTTGTCACGGAACGGTGGGAGCGGAATGTCCGCCGCCGTCGGACGGCCCCACGGGATGTCTTCCCTGTCCATGGCGAACGCCATCGGCGTCTCCCACACCGGAACTGTTGCAGGCTCGGGCCGAACGGCGCCGTCGCACCGTCCAGGGCCGGACCGGGCTTGTTCGGTCAGTGACTGTCGAGGGCGGCCAGTGCCTCGCGCGCTTGCTCGAGTTCGCGGCTGAGGTCGTCGACGCGGCGTTTGGCCTCCTCGCGAGCGGCGGTCATCACCGACGTCACCGCGTCTTGGACAATGCTGTCACCGAGTTCTCGCATGGCCGCGTCGACCGATTCCACTGTCACCGCCCGTGCCCGTTGCGGCTTGTGTGCGCCCCGGGTCATCGAGACGAACCATTGGTTGTCCGCGGAACCGTAGATGGTCACGCTGACGGTCTTCGCGGCCTTTTTCACCGGGGCGCGTTTGGATTTGGGTTCGGTGTCGGACGACCTCGCCGGTGCGTCGGTGCGTGACGAACCAGATTGTGCGGTAGAGGTTTCCGGCGTGCGCGTGCGTCGCTGTCGGGCAGCAGAATTCGGTGTAGTCGCCGTGGCGGTATGCGGATTGCCGGTCGAGGATTTCGCTGCCGACGACCTTGGCGCCGAGGACCTCGCCGGTGCCTCGTTCTTGGTCCTCCGCAGTTCGTTCGCCTCGTAGGGAAGTTCGTCGTCGACGCCTCTCGGCGAGACGGTCACGGTGCTGCCGGATACCGACAACACACGCGCCGATGTGCCGGGTTCGAGGTCGAGGCCCGGGATTCCTTCGCGTAGATACACCGTCGGACGGCGACCCTGTGCGACCTCGGCGGCCAGACTGGTCAGATCCTCGGGCGTGAGTGACGCGGATTGCGAACTGCGGCGTGGTGGCATGGTGGCGGCTCCTCTCGAACTGATCGTCACGAACATTTCCATACGCCCCCGACATCGCGCACGGGTGCCCATCGATTCACCTGGCCGGCGAACCCGGAATGGATCGGATCGGCTGGATGTGGCCCGACTGTGACTTGGGCAACACCGCCGAACACGCTGCGCGACAGGCATTTTCCGCCTCCATCCGTATAGCGGTGCGATAGCCGTTGACCCGGGTCTTTCGGCCCTCGAGAGCAGCCACGACTGCGGCATAGCATCGGCTTGTCCGGGTCGTGCGGACCGAGCACGTCCGGCATCGCCGAGGAGGTAGTCACGATGACATTCGTCAATATCACCGCTCTGACGTTTCCCGAGGGCACGCAAGCGGAGATCGAGCAGCGGTTCGCGACGCGGAAGAAGGCCGTCGACTCCGCGGCAGGATTCCGCGACTTCGAGTTGCTGTGCCCCGCCTTTGGCGAGGAGCGTTACTTCGTCCTCACCCGCTGGGACTCGCGCGAGGACTACGACCGGTGGTCGGCCGCGCGACCGGCCGGCGGTCACGACGCCGACAAGCGGCGGGGGATGAGCGCCGAGGTCCTCGGGTTCGACGTCGTCGTGACGGATGGGACAAGCCAACTAACTGCGTAGGGTCGGTGCCATCCACCGTCGAGGCCGGGGAGAGTTCGTCCGTGAAGTTGTCGATCGTCGACCTGGGGACCGTCGCACCGGGAACCACCGAGACCGACGCGCTGGCCGATGCGTTGGCGACCGCGAGTCACGCGGAGAACCTGGGGTTTCATCGGGTCTGGTTCGCCGAGCACCACCTGTCCCGGTCTGGCGCCTCGCATTACCCGGAGCTGTTGATCGCGGCCGCGGCGACGATCACCTCCTCGATCCGGCTCGGTTCGGGCGCGGTGTTGATGAACCACTACAGCCCGTTCAAGGCCGCCGAGATGTTCCAGCAACTCGAAGCGCTGGCCCCCGGGCGGGTCGACCTGGGAATGGGCCGGGCCACTGCCGGCCCGGTACTCGACGCCGCGCTACAGCAGAACCGCCAACACCCGCCCAGGTCGACCATCAGCAGCAGGTCCTGGAGACCCTGGCCTGGCTGTATGAGTCGTTCCCCGACGATCACCCGTTCCATGCCCATCCGTTGATGCCGAGTGTGCCCAGCCGGCCGCAGACCTGGCTCCTGGGATCGAGCCCGAACGGTTCGACTCTGGCCGCCGGACTCGGCATCGGCTACACCTTCGCCGGGTTCATCGACCCGACTGGCGCAGCCGCAGCCTTGCGCCACTATCGCGAGGTCTTCCAGTCGCAGGGGTTCGGACTCTACTCGCCGCGCGCGATCCTGGCCGTCAACGTCGCGGTCGGCGATACCCCACGCCGTGGGCCTGCACCTGGCGGACTCGCCCAAGGGCTACTACGCGAGACTCGGCCGCGCCGGCCGGGCGGCCGGATCTGTCATGGTCCCCACGCCCGACGAAGCCGCGCGCGAGATGACCGAGGCTCAGAAAGCCGAGCCGACTTCGATCACCGGCGGCCGGTGGCCCCGCTTCGTGGCCGGCGGGCCCGACGAGGTGCGCGCGACCCTGGAACAGATGGCCGCCGAGTCCTGCGCCGACGAGATCATGGTCCAAGACCTGATCGCCGACCCGGACGTCCGCAGGCACTCGCATGAACTACTCGCCCAGGCGTTCGGCCTGGAACCAGGACCGGCCGTTCGGTCGCAGAGCTCACGCATCTAGACGCAGAGCTCACGCAGTGAGCCGACACTGAGGCAAGACGCGCGAACACCGACGGACACAGAAGTTGCAGGACGAAAACTGCCGGCCCGAGCGATCCGCGCGCCTCTCGACGCCGCCCTCGACAATGCCCTCGCCCCACTGCGCGGAACATCCGGCATTCACATCGACTGATCGGGAGGTGGCCGGTCTGATCTTCGTATGTGGATGAATCCGCCTGGGTGGCAAACCATCGCACGTGATGAGGCCGATCGGTCTCCCATATGAGACAGATCGGTATCATCGAGGCTAGTGTGGGGGTGTGAACACGAGCGAATCACGTGAACTGACGTTGCCGTCTCCCGGGTCGTCGACGACTCATCGCGTGGAGACGACTGTGAAGAGGCCGGTTTGGCGTCTCGCGTTCCTGGCCTCGGTACCGGCGGCGTTCTTGGCGGCGTCCGCTGCCCCGACGCCGCTGTACCCGATCTATCAAACGGAGTGGTCGTTGTCGGTGGAGGCGACATCGCTGGTATTCGGGGTGTATGCGCTGTCGTTGTTGTGCGGGCTGGTCGTGTTTGCGCGTCTGTCCGATCACCTGGGGCGCCGACCGGTGATGTGGGCGGCACTGGCCATTCAGATCGTGGCGCTGGCGCTTTTCGTGGCGGCCGCTGATGTCGACTGGCTGCTCTGCGCCCGGGTGTTGCAGGGACTCTCGACCGGCGTGGGCCTCTCGGCTGTGGGCGCCGCGTTGCTCGACACCGATGTTCGTCGGGGGACGGTCGCCAATGCCGCCGCGCCCCCGTTCGGTTCGGCCGCGGGCGCGATGGGGGCGGCATTGCTTGCGCAGTTCGGGCCGGCCCCGACTCGGCTCGTCTATCTCGTGCTCATCGGAGTGCTGGTGGCGCAGGCGATCGGCCTGCTGTTCGTTCCGGATGGTTCTGCGCGCCGGCCTGGCGTGTGGGCGAGCCTGCGTCCGCGGGTCGGGGCGCCCAGAAATGTTCGGTTGTTGCTGGTGGCTGCGTGCCCGGTGCTGTTCTCGGTCTGGGCGGTATCCGGACTCTTCGGTGGCCTGGGGCCGAAACTCACGGCGGAGCTGTCGGGCTCGTCATCGCCGATTCTCGGCGCGCTGCCGATTGCCATCGTCGGGGCCGTTTCGCCGATCGTCGCGTTCGCGACTTCGAGGCTTCCTGGTCGCGTTTCGCTGGCCTGCGGCATTGCCGGTCTGGTGGTGGGCGGCCTCGTTGTGGTCGCCGCGGTGGTGAGCGGGATCGTCGGATTGCTGCTGGGAGCTGCGGCCATCGCGGGGGTGGCATTCGGGCTCGGATTCCGTGGAGGCATGCAACTGGTGCTTCCCGCGGTGGGGCAGAGCGAGCGCGCCGGGACCCTTTCGCTGCTCTACGTCGCCTCCTATCTGGGGTTCGGATTACCTGTCATCGTGGCCGGCGTCGTCACAGCCCGCACCGGCGACCTGCTCGGGACAACCCTCGGCTATGTTGCCGTTCTCCTGCTGCTCGCCGTCGCATCGGCTCTCGCGCTCGGCCTCTCCCGGCGGGCGGCGCTCGAGCCCGAGGAGTCAGAATGAGCCGTATGGGCGCAGACAACGACGAGCAGCGCGGCGCTGACACCTCGCGCCGGTCGGCGCGTGGGAAGCTGCTCGCCGCCGCGGACGAGCTCTTCTACCAGGAGGGTGTGAACACGGTCGGGATCGATCGTGTCATCGAGCAGGCCGGCGTCGCGAAAGCATCGCTGTACCGGCTGTTCGGAAGCAAGGAACACCTTGCCGCTGCGTACCTGCGCGCCCGACACGAGATCATCGCGGCCCAACTGGTCGAGGCGGTGCTGCAGGCTCCAGATGCGCGATCACGAATCCTCGCCGTCTTCGCGACCCAGGCACGCCGGCTGCGTAGTCCCGACTACCGCGGATGCGCGTTCGCCCGCGCGAGTGCGGAACCCGCGGCCGGGCCGGAAGTCATGAAGGCCGCCGAGGATTATCGCGACTTCACGCTGAAACTGCTCACCGATCTCGCTGTGCAGGGTGGTGCGCCGGACCCGAAGACAACCGGCATGCAACTCCAAGCGCTCTATCACGCCTCTGCACTGTTGGGGACCCGCCACCGTCGCCAACTCATCGCGTCGACGAGGGCTGCTGTCGAAACGCTGCTGGACAGCGCTTTCGGTTCACCGCACTAGAAGCCGTGCAACGCCGCAGGGGGCGAAGCGCGCCTCGGCTCACGGTCGCGATCGGCTCCGCCTCGGGGCAGTGGGCGCAGCCGCCCGGCGCGCTGGGGCTGCCATTCGCCTACGCGCATCACTTCGCGCACGACGGGACGGAGCAGATCCTTGGCCAATACCGAAGTGCCTTCACACCATCACGCTTCCTCGACGAACCCCACGTGATGATCACGGCGATGCTCGTGGCCGCCGACACGCCCGAACGGGTACGTGCCCAGACCATGACCACAGATATGACGCACCTCGCCCTCTTGCGGGGTGCTCGACCACAGCCGGTGGAAATAGAGCGGGCACTGGTGCGCGAGTTCACGATTCAGGAGCGGGCGGCTCCTGACCAACACCACGCGCGCCAGGTGATCGGCACGCCGGACGGTGTGGCAGAGCGGCTGCGCGAACTGGCGGCGTCGACGTAGTCCGACGAGATCATGTTTCAGCTTGTCGCGTCGACCGCAGCCTGCCGCGTCCGGTCGCTGGAGATCGTCAACGAGGTCATGTGCCGGGGAGTCACTGATGACGGGCGTGAAGAAGGCTCGGCCGGATAGAGCGCCGCCTGGCGAACCGCCGGCGCACATCCGGGGAACGAACACAAAAGGGAGGACGAACATTCGTCCCCACTCTTGGCGATCTCGGCTACTGCGAGCGTTCGTAGGGAATCTTCTCGCCGGCCGTGACCTCGAAGGGAAGATGGTTGCCCGCCGGTGGCAGCGGGCACGTCGCGAAGTCGATGAAGGCGCATGGCAAGTTGGTGGCGCGATTGAAGTCCGCGGCGACGGGCCCACCCTCGTCGAGGACGGCCTGCGACGCGTTCACGGCGAGACTGCGATTCGCGGCGTAGGTGGTGACCCCGGAGGTGGCGTCGGTGAACAGGATGCTCAGACCGCCGGTCTTGCCGTTGAATGCGATGAGCCGGTGCTCGCCTCCGTCATGGCCGAGTACGACCTCACCCGGCGAAACGTAGACGTGCGCAAGGCCTTCGGCGACGGCACCGACAGTGACCGGGCGAGGCTCAGAATACGGCTCGAAGCGGCCGTGTAGAACCCATGTGGGGTCTGCGGAGTACGCGGGAACCCCGTGGAAATCGCGAACCGCGGGTGCGGAGCCGTCGTGGGTCCGGATGAGGTAGCCCTCGCCGCGTCGCACGATCTCGATGTGCACGCCGTCGATCTCGACCAACTCACCAGGCCCCGTCGGCGTGAGTTCGAAGTCGCGGTCGGCAAACGACTCCCCATCGGCGCTACGCACGTGGGCGGCCGATTCGTCGAACCACCAGGTACCGGGAATGCCGTCGTAGCGCGTCGGTTCGGTGTCGAGCCATTCCAGCCGGGTGATCGAGAGCCAGCCGAGCGGCGCGGCGAGGTCGTGTTCACGGGCGGTGTGCCAGCTCTGCCAGGTGTCGACGAATTCGGTATCGGTGGACAATGTGTCGGTCATGTGCGGCCTCTTCGTGGGCGTGATGGTGGTCGTCAGACGTCAACGCAGACCGGACACGATCCATTGCCTTGGCCGCATCGTGCGCCGAACCCTGTTGCGATCGGTGGTGGTGGCGTAGGACCGCTCATGCGATGGCACTGAATTGGCGCCGGCCTTCTGCGATAAGCACTCGGCCGAACCGCATTTCCGGAAAATGTGCGGCCACGACGAGATCGCCACGTGCGGCGGCCTCATCTGCCAAGGCATTTCGCATCTGGGAAGCGGCGACGGGGTCGACGTCCCACACGACGGTCCAATCGGGCTCGGAGAGCTGAACCGCGGAGTGGACGACATCGCCGAGAAGAATTGCGCGCCGCTCTCCCGAGGACGCAACGAACACTGTGGAACCGGGCGTATGGCCCGGGGCCGCACGGGCGTCGAGACCAGGGGCGATCTGGTGATCACCGGTAAAGGGAATGAACCGCTCGCGGATCGGGAGAAGCTTGTCCCGCACAGGCGCGGCTGCGGTCGGTCCGTCGACGAAATATGTCCAATCGGCCTCGTGGCAGCGATAGGTGGCATTCGGAAAGACCGGGCTCCCGTCAACTGAGGTCCACCCGATGTGATCGAAATGCAGATGGGTGAAGACCACGTCGGTCACCTCGGGCGGCGTCACACCGTGCTCAGCGAGCGAGTCCAGCAGGGCGCCGCCGACATAGCCGTCCTCGTCCATCGGGCCCACCCCGGCGTCGACGAGGACCACCCGATCACCCGTCCGCACAAGGAAACCCCCGACCGGGAAGCTCCACCGGCCGTCATCGCCGAAGTGGTCGGGATGACATCTCCAGGCCTCCGGGTCAGAGAATCGCGAGATGATCTCGCCCGCCTGCTCTGTCCCGGACCCGTCGCGGAGGGGCTCGATGCTGATGCTGCCGATGCGCACCTGTCGAGGATAGGCCGGTCGCCCCGACCGGCGTTTCGTGGCCCGACGGTGGCCGCCCGGCGACGCTGACGGGCGGCCACCGATCCGCATGCCGTAGCGGCATGAGGGTCATAGTCGTGCGGACCGGTGGGCAGACCCCCACCAGAGGGGTCAGGACGCGGAAACGCCAGGGGATCAAGCGGTCCGGCCGGTGCGCAGGCGTTCCTGCACCAACTGGTCTGCCGCGCGGCCGGTTGCGACGGACTCGGACGCAGAACGCTCGAAGATGGAGGTGACCGTGTCGTAGATGGCCTCGACGCGGTGGCGCGTCACATCGGCATCGGCTCCGGCCCGCTCGCCGTCGACCTGGATGAGGCCGCCGCCGTTGGCGGCATAGTCGGGGACCCAGGCGATACCGAGCCGGTGGAGCAGATCGTCGATCCCCGGCTCGATCAGCTGGTTGTTTGCCGCGCCGCACACCACGGACGCGGTCAGCCGTTCGATGGAGCTCTCGGTGAGGGTGGCGCCGAGTGCGCAGGGGGCGTAGACGTCGAGCTTCTCACCGATGACGTCATCGGTGGTCGTGACATCCGGGAACCGCTCGACGATTCGCGCCAGGCCCGCGCGGTCGACATCGGTGGCCACGATCCGGGCACCTTCGGCCGCCAGGAGCGCGATGAGTTCGGAGCCGACCTTGCCGACACCCTCGACACCGATGACGCGATCGGTCAACGAGGGATCGCCCCAGGCTACAGCGGCGGCAGCGCGCATGGCCTGGTACACACCCAACGCGGTCAGCGGTCCGCTGTTGCCCGAGCCGCCGGACGTGGCCGTCCGTCCGAGCACATGAGGGGTCGACTCCCCGACGATGTCGAGATCCTCAGCGCCGGTACCGATGTCGCCCGCGGTGAGGTAGCGGCCACCGAGGGTGTCGACGAACCGTCCGTAGGCGCGAAGCAGCTCCGGCGTCTTCTGCGTGGTCGGGTCACCGATGATGACCGCCTTGCCGCCACCGAGTGCCACACCGGCGATCGCAGCCTTGAAGGTCATTCCCCGGGAGAGCCGGAGTACGTCGGTGAGGGCCGATCCCTGGTCGGGATAAGGGTAGAAACGCGTACCGCCCATGGCAGGTCCGAGCGTCGTGGAGTGGATGCCGATGATGGCCTTGAGCCCGCTCGCGGCGTCTTCGCAAAAGACGACCTGTTCGTGGGGCAGTCCGGGGATGGCGTCCGCGCGGTCGAAGACGGCGGAATCATCGATGATCGGGTGGGCGGGTGAGGTGACGGACACGTTCTTTGCCTTTCGAGGGATGAGGACGTCAGCTATGGGCGTGCAGGGGTTGTCCAGCGAGTGCGAGGTGGGCTTCGCCGAGAGCTTCCGACTGGGTGGGGTGCGCATGGACGAGGGCGGCGACGTCGTCGGGGTGAGCGTCCCAGTTGACGATCAACTGGGCCTCGCCGACCAGCTCGCTGATCCGGTCGCCGACCATGTGGATACCGACCACCGGGCCACCGGTCGCGGCGTCGCCGGCGCGGACCAGCTTGACTCCGCCTGTGGTGCGCAGGATCTGACTCTTGCCGTTGCCGCCGAGGTCGTACTCGACGGTGGTCACCGTGCGGTACTGCGCGCGTGCCTGGGCTTCGGTCAAGCCCACCGAGGCGATCTCGGGACTGGTGTAGGTGACTCGCGGAATGCCCATCTCGTCGATGGGGGCTGGGCTTCGGCCCGCGATCTGATCGGCGACGAACAACCCCTGCTGGAATCCGCGGTGCGCCAGTTGGAGTCCGGCGACGATGTCGCCGACGGCCCAGACGTCCGGGTGATTGGTCCGGAGGTGGGAATCGACGACGACGTGGCCGCGCTCCAGGGCGATGCCGGCCTCGGCGAATCCGCTGCCGGCGGTCCGCGGTTCCCGACCGATCGCGACGAGCAGCATGTCGGTCTCGATCGTGTCGCCGGAATCCAGTGTCACGGTGACCGTCTCGCCGGACTGGTCGGCGCCGATCAGTTTGGTGGATGTCCGGGCGGTGATGCCGCGTTTGCGGAATGCGCGCGCGAGTTGTTTCGACGTCCACTCGTCTTCAGCGGCCACCAGGCGATCCAAGGCCTCGATCACCGTGACGTCGGTGCCGAAGGATGCCAGCACGCCGGCGAACTCGACGCCGATCACGCCGCCGCCGAGAATGACAGCGCGCCTGGGTATCTCATCGAGCGTCAATGCCTCGTCGCTGGTGATGATGCGGCCGCCGACCGGAAGGTTCGGAATCTGTCGAGGTTGCGAACCGGTCGCCAGGACAACGGCGCGCCGGGCGGTGATGCGTTGCCCGTCCACTTCGACAGTCCGGTCGCCGAGATAGCGGCCGACGCCGGATACCACCTCGATGCCATGGTGAGCGACAAGGCCCTGTAATCCCTTGTACAGCTTGCCGACAACGCCGTCCTGGTACGAACGGATTCGATCGATGTCGAGACCGTCGAGCGCCGCGATCACTCCGAACGCGGCGCTGTCGCGGACGGTGTCGGCGACCTCGGCCGCGTGGACGAGGGCCTTGGTGGGAATGCATCCGCGATGCAGGCAGGTGCCGCCGAGTTTGTCGGCCTCGACGATCGTGACGCTCAAGCCGAGTTGGGCGGCGCGGATCGCGCAGGCGTAGCCACCGGATCCGCCGCCGAGGACCACGACATCAGGGGTATGGGACATCGCAGATCTCACTCCTGTCAAGAAGGTTCAGGCGCACGCAGCGCTCGAGTTCGGGTATTGGAGGCGAACCACGCCTCGGCGGGACGGAGGTCAGCCGAGAGCGATCAGCTCGAAGGGATCGGACAGAATTCGTCCGATGTCGGCGAGGAACCGTGACCCTTGTTCGCCGTCGACGAGCCGGTGGTCGAACGAGAGGCTGAGAGTGGTGACCGACCGGAGGGCGATCTCGCCCTCGTGCTCCCATGGCTGACGGCGGATCGCGCCGACGCAGAGGATGCCGGCTTCCCCGGGATTGAGAATCGGTGTGCCGGAATCGACACCGAACACACCGACATTGGTGATGGTGATCGTGCCGGCCGCCAGATCGCCCGGTGATGTCTTGCCCGCCTTCGCGGTTGTCGTCAGGTCGACCAGCGCGTTCGCCAACTCGTGCAGGGACATGCGATCGGCGTCCTTGATGTTGGGCACCATCAGTCCACGCGGCGTGGCGGCCGCGATACCGAGATTCACGTAGTGCTTGGTCACGATCTCCCCGGAGTCCTCGTCCCACGACGAGTTGAGAGACGGATTTGCCCGCACGGCGATCAGTAGCGCCTTGCTGATCAACGCCAGCGGCGTCAGCCGGGTGTCGCTGAATCGGCGGTGCGCTCGCAGCCGTTCGAGTAGGTCGAGCGTCTCGGTGATGTCCACGGTGACGAATTCGGTGACGTGGGGAGCGGTGAACGCGCTGGCCACCATCGCGGCCGCGGTGTGTTTGCGCACACCTTTGATCGGGGTCCTGGTCTCCGCGCCGTGGCTGCCGACAACAGGTACGGGCGGGGCATCGGCGTGGGAGCCTGTCTCTGTGTCCGCGTCGTCCGAAAGGCTCTGTGCGGCAGTATATGCGGTGACGTCGGCGCGAGTGACCTCGCCGTGCGCGCCGGTGGCGGGGACATTGCCGAGTTCGATGCCGTTCTGCTTCGCGAGGAACCGGACCGGCGGTTTGGCGAGTGGCCGCGTCTCGGCGAAGCGGCCACCACCCTCGGCCTCGGCAGTGCCGGTGGAAGCGGTGGGGGTCTCGGTGGTTCGGGTGGCGCCGCGGGCACGACGCCGGCTCGACGCCTCGTCCGCCACGCCATATCCGACGAGGACGGGAACGCGCTCGGCTGTGCCCTCCGGTGTCGTCGCCGTGTCGGTTGCGTCTGTGGTCGAGGTGGTCGGCAGCGAGTCCGTTGCGGCACCCGTGGAGATGTCGATGAACGGCGTGCCGACGTCGACGGTGTCTCCTTCTCCGGCGTGCAGTGCGACCACCGTCCCGGAGTACGGCGAGGGCAGTTCGACGGAGGCCTTCGCGGTCTCGACCTCGGCGATGACCTGGTTGAGTTCGACGGCGTCGCCCACCCCGACAAACCAGCTGACCAACTCGGCCTCGGTCAGTCCCTCACCGAGATCGGGCAGCAGAAACGTCTGCGTTTCAGTCATGTTCGTTCCTTCTCGACTCACGCTGCCATCGACGTGTCGACGGCATGCAGGATCCGGTCGATGTCGGGCAGGAAGTGCTCTTCCAGTTTTGCCGGCGGATACGGGATGGCGAATCCGCCGACCCGCAGTACCGGCGCCTCGAGGTGGTAGAAGCATCGCTCGGAGACGCGTGCCGCAATCTCGGCTCCGATGCCGAGGAACACCGGGGCCTCGTGGGTGACGACCAGGCGTCCGGTCTTGCGCACCGAGGCCTCGATCGCATCCATGTCCAACGGGGAGAGCGTGCGAAGATCGATGACCTCGATGGACATTCCCTCTTCCGCAGCGGCCTTGGCCGCCGCAATCGCCGTGGTGACCAGCGGGCCATAGGCGAGCAATGTGACGTCGGTCCCCTCGACGACGGTGCGCGCCCGATGCAACGGGTACGAGTCGATAGCGGAATCGAGGTCGACCTCGCTCTTCTCCCAATAGCGGCGCTTCGGTTCGAAGAACAGAACCGGGTCGTCGGAGGCGATCGCCTGCCGGATCATCAGATGGGCGTCGGCGGCGTTGCTGCATGTCACCACCCGTAGCCCGGCGGTTTGGGCGAAGTAGCCCTCGGGGGATTCGGAATGATGCTCGATGGCGCCGATCCCGCCCCCATAGGGAACCCGGATCGTGATCGGCATGGTGACGTTGCCGCTCGTGCGGTAATGCAGCTTGGCGACCTGGGAGACGATCTGGTCGAATGCGGGATAGATGAACCCATCGAACTGGATCTCGCAGACCGGACGGAATCCGCGCATGGCGAGTCCTATTGCGGTGCCCAGGATTCCCGATTCCGCCAGTGGGGTGTCGATCACCCGGTGCTGGCCGAAGTCCTTCTGCAGCCCGTCGGTGATCCGGAAGACGCCGCCGAGTGCGCCGATGTCCTCACCCATCAGCAGGACCTTCGGATCGTCTTCCAGGGCGCGTCGCAGGCCGGCGTTGAGTGCCTTGCCAAGGGGAAGTGTGGTGGTCATCGTGTCGATCCTTCGAAACTGGCGAGATAGGTCGAGTACTGCTCGCGTTCTTCGTCCACCAACGGGTGCGGTTGTGAGTAGACGTGGTCGAACAGGGACATTGCTTCGGGCTCTACGGTTTCCAGACATCCCTTGCGCAGGGCGGCTGCGGTGACGTCGGCCTGATTCTGAACTCGGGCCAGGTACTCGTCGTCGATGAGGCCCGCGCGTTCGAGAAGCTTGCGCACACGGTCGAGGGGATCTTTGAGCTTCCACTCGTCATCAAGCGCTGACGGCCGGTACCGGCCCGGGTCGTCCGAGGTGGTGTGCGGGCCCATGCGGTACGTGACGGCCTCGATGAGGCTCGGGCCGTTGCCTTCTCGTGCATTGGCGAGCGCGGCGCGCGTCGCGGCGAGAACGGCCAGGACGTCATTGCCATCCACCCGGACGGACGGGATGCCGAATCCGCGGCCGCGCTCGGCGATGGTGACCTTTGCCTGTAGCGACACCGGCTCGGAGATCGCCCACTGGTTGTTCTGACAGAAGAACACGACCGGTGCCGCAAAGCTCGCCGCGAAACCGAACGCTTCGGAGATGTCGCCCTGGCTGGTCGCACCATCACCGAAGTAGGTGATCGTCGCCGCCGATGTGCCGTCGAGTGCATTGCCGAGTGCGTATCCGGTGGCGTGCAGAGCTTGACAGCCGACGATGATCGCCGGCGTGGTCATCCGATACTCCAACGGATTCCATCCGGAGTGGGTGGAACCACGCCAGAACCGCAGCATGTGGGTGGGGTCCACGTTGCGGCAGTACGCGACTCCGTGTTCACGGTAGCTCGCGAAGACGAAGTCGTCCTCCGCCAGCGCCCGGGCCGATCCGACTTGCGAGGCTTCTTGCCCGAGCAGTGGTGCCCACAGTCCGAGTTCGCCTTGCCGCTGCAAAGCCGTTGCCTCCGAATCGATCCGCCGAATGACGAACAGGTCCTCATAGAGGTCGGCGAGACGTCGGTCGTCGATGTCGGTGACCAACGGGGACAGATCGGGGTGGTCGACGCGTAGCCCGTCTTCGGTCACCAGTTGTATGGGGGTCGTTCCCGAATCGAAGACCACGATTCCTCCTGACGTCTATTCCCCGGCGCGTTGCCATTTGGATGATTCATACAAACAACGAATGCCATCGTGCGCAACCGTCGATGTTGAGATTGAGCAGTGTGCCCAATTCTATGCGCTCTCGATGTGGCATGCTGAGCTGTATGACTGATTTCGATCGCACCGACGCCCGCCTGCTGAGCGCGCTCTGTGAACGCCCGCGCGCCACCGGAGTCGAACTCGCCGGGCTCATCGAGGTATCGCGCAATACCGTGCAGTCGCGATTGGAACGGTGGCACCGCGATGGAACACTCGACGGCTTCGACCGGCGAATCCCGCCGCGTCACCTCGGGCTGCCCTTACTCGCCTTCGTGCTGACCACTGTTGATCAGCGTCGACTCGCCGAGGTCACCGACAGGCTCGAGACGATTCCCGAGGTGGTCGAGGTGATCGGACTGTCCGGACCCGTGGACCTTCTCATCCGTGTCGTCGCCGCCGACACCGACGACCTGTACCGGGTCGCCGGGCTGCTACTCGGCATCGACGGAGTGGAACGGACGAACGTGAGCCTGGCGATGCAAGAACTGGTGCCCTACCGGATTCGCCAGTTGCTCGATCACGCGGAATGACAGTGCATTCCGGTTCTCGGTTCAGGCGCTGACCGGTGCTCGCACCAGGTGTTCTCCGTAGCGCCGCGCCTGGTCGGACGGGAGTCCGTCATCGGAGAGGATGGTGCCGACCTCGTCGACGGAAGCCACCTTGCTGAGCGCGCGGTTGCCGAACTTGGAACTGTCGGCCACCACCACGGTGTGCCTCGCCGACGAGATCATCGCCCGTTTGAGCGGCACCTCAAGGGTGTTGGTATTGGTGATCCCGGTGTCCGGGTCGACGGCGTCGGCTCCGAGGAAGGCCCAATCGGCGGAGTAGTTCGCCAGAAAACCGACGGCGGCGTCGCCGACGAGGGTGAAGACCGAACCGAGCAGCTCACCGCCGGTCACCAGGAGTCGGGTACCCGGAAGGGTGGCGACATACTTCGCGATGCGCAGGTCGTTGGTGATGAACGTCAGGTCCGAGCGATGGCGAAGTGCGAGGGCGACTTGATAAGTCGTCGACCCGCTGTCGAGGATGACGGTTTGTCCATCCGAGACATACTCCGCGGCGGCCGCGGCGATCGCCGCTTTTTCCGGTTGTCGCGCAATCTTCTTCACGGCGTAAGGGATTTCGGACGAGCCATCGGCGGCGGGCCGCGCACCCCCATGCGTCCGTTCGGCTCTGCCCGACCGGGCGAGGGCGTCGAGATCGCGTCGAATCGTGGATGCGTCGACGCTCATCTCGCGTGCAAGGACCTTTGCCTCGACGTAACCGTCGATCTGGAGGCGCTGCAGGATCTGTCCCCGTCGTTCGGTTGCGGACAATGACCCCTCCTTGATCGACGGTTGATCGCCGGCGCGATGAACATCCGAATCCGGTTCACGGGAGTCTAACTGCGCTGCACGCATATTGACAGCAGAACCACTCAGCGGCATGATTGCGTGCACTCGGTGCGCGATTACGCGCACATTCCTGCGGTCATCGGACCGGCGTCTTCCCGGTCCGGCAAGCAAACAATCTCGAGGAGTGCTCCCATGCAGATGGGTCTGATAGGGCTGGGGCGGATGGGCGGAAACATGCGGGAGCGTGTTCGCGCCGACGGCCACGATGTCGTCGGATACGACGCCGACCCGTCGGTCCGTGACGTCGAGAGTCTGGCCGAACTGGTCGACGAGTTGGCGCAGCCCCGAGTGGTCTGGGTGATGGTTCCCGCCGGGGAGCCGACCCGAGCCGTCGTCGGCGAGCTCAGTGAACTCCTCGCGGCCGGAGATCTCGTCATCGACGGCGGGAACTCCCGCTTCACCGACGACGAGGAGCATGCGAAGACCTTGGGTGCGCGCGACATCGGCTACCTCGATTGTGGTGTGTCCGGCGGGGTCTGGGGCCGGACCGCCGGATACGGATTGATGGTGGGAGGCGACGAGGCCGACGTGGCGCGCGCCATGCCGATCTTCGATGCGCTCCGTCCGCACGGACCCCGGGCAGACGGCTTCGTCCACGCAGGCCCGGTCGGCGCCGGTCACTACGCGAAGATGGTGCACAACGGAATCGAGTACGGGTTGATGCAAGCCTACGGCGAAGGATACGAACTCCTTTGTGCCGAACCGAGAATCACCGCCCCTGACGCGGTGATGGCGGCGTGGCAACGCGGCACGGTCGTGCGGTCGTGGCTGTTGGAGCTTCTCGTGGGCGCGCTTGCGGATGACCCTGAGCTCGAGACGATCTCCGGGTACACCGAGGACTCCGGCGAAGGCCGGTGGACGGTCGAGGAGGCGATCGCGCACGCGGTTCCGCTACCGGTCATCTCCGCCGCGCTGTTCGCGCGGTTCGCATCTCGGCAGCCGGACTCGCCGACGATGAAGGCCGTGTCGGCGCTACGGCGTCAATTCGGTGGACACCAGGTGCGGACCGCGGAGGTGCCGCGATGAGCCTGAAGCTCGGATACAAGGCGTCGGCCGAACAGTTCGGTCCGCGTGAGCTGGTGGAACTCGGTGTCTCGGCCGAAGAGCACGGGATGGATTCCGCGACGGTATCGGATCACTTCCAGCCGTGGCGGCACCAGGGCGGGCACGCGCCGTTCTCGCTGTCATGGATGACCGCGGTGGGCGAGCGTACCTCCCGGATTCGGTTGGGGACGTCGGTACTGACACCCACCTTTCGATACAACCCCGCGGTGGTGGCACAGGCGTTCGCGACGATGGGGTGTCTGTATCCGGGTCGGATCATGCTCGGCGTGGGCACCGGGGAAGCACTCAACGAGATCGCGACCGGTCACGTGGGGGAGTGGCCGGCATTCACCGAACGCTTTGCGCGACTACGGGAGTCGGTGCGGTTGATGCGCGAGCTCTGGCTCGGCGACCGGGTCGACTTCGAGGGTGAGTACTACACCACACAGGGAGCCTCGATCTATGACGTGCCCGAGGACGGAATCCCGGTCTACATCGCCGCGGGCGGGCCGGTGGTGGCCCGCTATGCGGGCCGGTCGGGCGAAGGATTCATCTGCACCTCCGGCAAGGGGATGGAGCTCTACGAGCAGAAATTGTTGCCGGCCGTCGACGAGGGCGCCGCGAAGGCCGGACGGGACGCCGCCGACATCGACAAGATGATCGAGATCAAGATCTCCTACGACACCGACCCGCAGGCGGCGCTGGAGAACACGCGCTTCTGGGCTCCGCTTTCGCTGACGCCCGAGCAGAAGCACAGCATCGACAGCCCCGTCGAGATGGAACGGGCCGCAGACGCACTGCCGATCGAACAGGTCGCCAAGCGGTGGATCGTGGCGTCCGACCCGGATGAGGCGGTGGCGCAGATCCGTCCGTATGTCGACGCCGGTTTGAACCAGCTCGTGTTTCATGCACCGGGACATGATCAGCAGCGGTTTCTCGAGCTGTTCAGCAGGGACCTCGAGCCACGTCTGCGGGCGCTGGCATGACCGACGTGAATGGTGCGAACTCCACCGGGCCGGCCGTGGACGCGGCGTGGGAGGTGCTGGTCGAGCACCAGAAAACGATTGCACCGCTGCATCTTCGGGACCTGTTCGCGGCCGATCCGGCGCGGGGCGAGGAACTGACGGTGACGGCGGCGGATCTGTACATCGACTACAGCAAGCATCGCGTCACCCGGGAAACCCTCGGGCTGCTGCTCGAACTGGCCCGCGCCTCGGGAGTGGAGGCGCGGCGAGATGCGATGTTCGCCGGCGCGCACATCAACACCTCCGAAGATCGTGCGGTGCTGCACACCGCGCTGCGCATGCCCCCTGACACCGAGCTGATGGTGGACGGGCGCAACGTCGTTGCCGACGTGCGCAGGGTGCTCGACCGGATGGGCGAGTTCACCGACGATCTGCGGTCGGGGCGTCGCTGCGGCGCGACCGGCCGGCAGTTCGAGACGGTGGTGAACATCGGTATCGGTGGCTCGGACCTCGGCCCGGCCATGGTGTCGCGGGCGCTGCGGCACTACGCAAACGGACCGGTGGCCAGATTCGTCTCCAACATCGACCCCACCGACCTGCTGTCGACGCTGTCGGGTCTCGATCCGGCAACCACCCTGTTCGTGGTGGTCTCCAAGACCTTCACCACGCTGGAGACGATGGCGAACGCGACCGCGGCGCGCCACTGGATCATCGACGCGCTCGGGAACGACGCCGTCACCGGCCATTTCGTGGCCGTCTCGACGAACCACGAACGCACCGCAGCATTCGGTATCGACCCGGACGCCGTGTTCGGGTTCTGGGATTGGGTCGGCGGACGCTACTCCGTCGGATCGGCCGTCGGGCTGTCGGTGATGGCGGCCATCGGCCGCGATCGCTTCGCCGAGTTCCTCGCCGGGATGTACGCCATGGACCAGCACTTCGCCACGGCGCCGCTCGACGCCAACGCGCCGGTCCTGTTGGGCCTCCTCGGCGTCTGGTACGCAAGCTTTTTCGGCGCCGACTCCCGGGCGGTGCTGCCCTACGCCCACGACCTGGCGAGATTCCCCGCTTACCTCCAGCAGCTGACCATGGAGTCGAACGGAAAGTCCGTCCGGGCCGACGGCACCCCGGTTGCGGCGGCGACCGGGGAGGTGTTCTGGGGCGAGCCGGGAACCAACGGCCAGCACGCCTTCCATCAGTTGCTCCACCAGGGCACCCGGCTGATCCCGGCCGATTTCGTGGGATTTGCACGGCCGCTGGCCGACCTGCCGGTCGAGGGCGACGCCGCCACGTCGATGCACACGCTGTTGGTGGCGAACATGTTGGCCCAGTCCAAGGTGCTCGCCTTCGGACGTACCGCCGGGGAGATCGTCGCCGAGGGGGTGGCGCCGGAGCTGGTACCGCACAAGGTGATGCCCGGGAACCGGCCGTCGACAACGATTCTCGGCACCCAACTGACCCCGTCGACCCTCGGCCAGCTGATCGCTCTCTACGAACATCAGGTGTTCGTCCAGGGAGTCGTGTGGGGCCTCAACTCCTTCGACCAGTGGGGCGTGGAACTCGGCAAGACCGCCGCGCTCGAGGTGGCGCCCGCCCTCGCCGCCGACCTCGGCGCGACGAGTGTCGACGATCGTTCCACCGCCGGATTGGTGCGCGCATTCCGGCGTGCCCAGGAAGCCGGCATGCCTGCCGGACAGGACGACGGCCGGGCCTGACGATTGCGTCGTCGACGAGATCGCTGTGACAGCCGACAGATCACGAGGGGACTGAAATGGTGTTTGACAAGATCTTGGTGGCCAATCGTGGCGAGATCGCGATCCGTGCCTTCCGCGCGGCATACGAGCTCGGCGCCCGAACCGTGGCGATCTTCCCCTACGAGGACCGGAATTCGGCTCACCGGTCCACCGCCGACGAGTCGTATCAGATAGGGGAGCCCGGACATCCGGTGCGCGCATACCTCTCGGTCGACGAGGTGGTGGACGTCGCGGCGCGCTGCGGTGCGGACGCCGTCTACCCAGGCTATGGCTTCCTGTCGGAGAACCAGGATCTGGCACGGGCCTGCGTCGATGCCGGGATCACCTTTGTCGGTCCGTCGGCCGACGTTCTGGAGTTGACCGGCAACAAGGCGTCGGCAGTGGCGGCGGCTCGAGCTGCCGGACTACCGGTGCTCGACTCGTCGGAGCCGTCGGCCGACACCGACGAGTTGATGTCGGCGGCAGCGGATTTGCGGTTTCCGGTGTTCGTCAAGGCGGTGGCCGGCGGTGGTGGCCGTGGGATGCGCCGGGTGGAGGTCATCGACGAACTCCCGGCCGCGATCGCTGCCGCCTCGCGTGAGGCGGATGTCGCATTCGGTGATCCGACGGTGTTCCTGGAGCAGGCGGTCGTCGATCCGCGCCATATCGAGGTGCAGATCCTCGCCGATACCCACGGCAACGTCATCCATCTGTTCGAGCGCGACTGCAGTGTGCAGCGCCGGCATCAGAAGGTCGTCGAACTCGCGCCGGCACCGAACCTGGATCCGGCTCTGCGCGAGCGGATCTGCGCCGACGCGGTGGCCTTTGCGCGGCACATCGGCTACTCGTGCGCCGGCACCGTCGAGTTCTTGCTCGACGAGGCGGGCCGACACGTCTTCATCGAGATGAATCCACGAATCCAGGTGGAACACACGGTGACCGAGGAGATCACCGATGTGGACCTGGTGGCAGCGCAACTGCGGATCGCGGCCGGCGCATCGCTGGAGGATCTCGGCCTCGCGCAGGAGTGCCTGCGGATTCGTGGGGCGGCCATCCAGTGCCGGATCACCACCGAGGATCCCGCCGACGACTTTCGCCCCGACGTGGGCCGGATCACCGCCTACCGAAGTCCCGGAGGTGCGGGTGTCCGCCTCGACGGTGGGGCGGTGCTCGGTGCCGAGATGACCGGTCACTTCGATTCGATGCTGGTCAAACTGACCTGTCGCGGAGCCGACTTCGCGACCGCGGTGAATCGGGCGCGGCGTGCGGTGGCCGAATTCCGCATCCGCGGGGTGGCGACGAACATCGGGTTCCTGCAGGCAGTGCTCGACGATCCGGACTTTCGGGCCGGGCGGGTGACGACGTCGTTCATCGGCGATCGGCCGTGGCTGCTGACCTCCCATGGTTCGGCGGATCGTGGGACGCGGATTCTGTCGTATCTGGCCGAGGTGACGGTGAACAAGCCGCACGGCGAACGTCCGACGACCGTGTACCCACGCGACAAACTGCCCGCGGTGGACCGGCGGGTGTTGTCGTCACCGCCGGACGGTTCGCGGCAACGGCTCCGAGACCTCGGGCCGGTCGCATTTGCGGCCGAGCTGCGCGACTCGCCTCGTCCCGCGTTGACCGACACCACCTTTCGGGACGCACATCAATCGTTGCTGGCCACGCGGGTCCGGACCGACGGGTTGCTGGCGATCGCCCCGTATGTGGCGGCGATGACGCCTCAGTTGCTATCGGTCGAATGCTGGGGTGGCGCCACCTACGACGTCGCGTTGCGGTTCTTGAAAGAAGACCCGTGGGACCGGTTGGCGCAGTTGCGCACGGCGATCCCGAATATATGTCTGCAGATGCTGCTGCGGGGTGCGAACACCGTCGGGTACACGCCCTACCCGACCAAGGTGACCACTGCATTCGTTGCCGAGGCTGCCGACACCGGCATCGATATCTTCCGGATCTTCGACGCCCTCAACAACATCGAGCAGATGCGACCGGCCATCGATGCCGTCCGCGAGACAGGCACCGCAGTCGCCGAGGTCGCCATGTCCTACACCGGTGACCTGGCCGACCCCGCCGAAGATCTCTATACGCTGGACTACTACCTGCGGCTGGCCGAGCAGATCGTCGAGGCAGGTGCACACGTGCTGGCGATCAAGGACATGGCCGGCCTACTGCGTGCACCGGCCGCTCGAAAGCTGGTGTCGGCGTTGCGGAGCCGTTTCGACCTGCCGGTGCATGTGCACACCCACGACACCCCCGGAGGTCAGCTGGCCACCTACCTCGCGGCCTGGGAGGCCGGCGCTTCGGCCGTCGACGGGGCGAGCGCGCCGCTGGCAGGCACCACGAGCCAGCCCGCGCTGTCGGCGATCGTGGCCGCCGCGGCGCATACCGACCGTGATACGGGACTGGATCTGGGAGCGGTGTGCGAACTGGAGCCGTACTGGGAGGCGCTACGGAAGGTGTACTCGCCGTTCGAAACCGGGCTTCCGGCACCGACAGGGCGGGTCTATACGCACGAGATCCCCGGTGGGCAGCTCTCGAATCTGCGACAGCAGGCCATCGCCCTGGGGCTGGGCAATCGCTTCGAGGCGGTCGAGCAGGCGTACGCCGCCGCCGACCGTGTCCTGGGGCGGCTGATCAAGGTGACCCCGTCGTCGAAGGTGGTCGGTGATCTCGCCCTCGCACTCGTCGGACACGGCATCACCGCCGAACAGTTCGCTGACGACCCAGCATCCCACGACATCCCGGATTCGGTGATCGGGTTCCTGCGTGGCGAACTCGGCGAGCCGGCCGGCGGTTGCCCGAGCCGCTGCGTACCGCCGCGCTCGGCGGCCGCGTCGACGCGCCGGCGCCGGTCGAGCTCTCCGAGCCGGATTCCGCGGCACTGGACACGCCCGGAACAGAGCGGCGCCGCACCCTCGATCGGCTGCTGTTCCCGGGTCCGGCAAAGGAATTCGCGGAGCACCAGGACACCTACGGCGACACCTCGCGCCTGTCGGCCAACCAGTTCTTCTACGGCCTGCGTCACGGTGAGGAGCATCGAGTCGAACTCGAGCCCGGGGTGGAACTGCTCATCGGGCTCGAGGCGGTCAGCGACGTCGACGAGAAGGGCATGCGCACGGTGATGTGCATCCTCAACGGGCAGTTGCGCCCGGTGCAGGTGCGTGACCGTTCGGTCGACCCCGAGGTGGCCGATGCGGAGAAGGCCGACCGCGGCGACCCGAATCAGGTCGGCGCACCGTTCGCCGGGGTCGTCTCGCTCCATGTGGCCGTCGGCGACCGGATCGCCGCCGGGGCCGCCATCGGCACCATCGAGGCGATGAAGATGGAGGCCACCATCACCGCACCCGTCGGCGGCCGAGTCGAGCGCGTCGCCGTCGGGCAGGTCACCCAGGTTGCTCCCGGGGATCTGCTCGTGGTGGTGGACGCCGGTCGCTGAGTTGCTGCGCTACTGAGGCCGGGGTGCGGCACCGTTCGGCGTCACCGAACGGTGCCGGGCGGTGCCGGGCGGTGCCGTCAGTTCTGCGAGAGCACTGCGATGGCTTCGATCTCGACCGCCGCGTCCTTCGGCAGCCGCGCAACCTGATAGGTCGCCCGCGCGGGTAACACCGGGCCGTCGAAGAAGGTGCCGTACACCATGTTCACCACGTCGAACTGAGCAAGGTCGGCCATGAGGACCGTCGTCTTGACGACGTCGTGAAGTGTTCCGCCCGCCGCGGTGAGCACGGCGGCGATGTTGCGGATCGACTGCGCCGCCTGCGCCTCGATGTCTCCGGGAATCTGTCCCGTCGCCGGATCGATCGGCAGCTGACCGGACACGAACACCAGACGTCCGGCCGAGACACCCTGTGAATACGGACCTATCGCGGCGGGCGCATCGGCGGTCGCCACCGAGGAAACCTCGTTGGCCGGGGCGGTGATGTCAGTGCTCATTGGTGTTCTCCTATGGATTCGAGTGCGTGATGGGGGCGTGATCGGATGTCGTACTCGTCAAGCGATTCGGCGGTGTGCGCGAGCAAGCGCTCAGACCTGTTGGTCGTCGAAGTATGTTCGGCGATGGCGAATCGTCAACGGATCCTCTCCGTCGAGATCGAAGAAGTCGCTGAACGGGAGCGTGACGTTCGTGCCATCCCGAAGTAGGCCGGAGAAGGTCCCCTCGACTCCTACTCGCATGCCGTCGACATAGAGCGCGCGGATGGTGTGCGCGCCGCTTTCGATCACGCGATCGGCCGAATAGAACCTGCGAAGTTCGTCTCGACCATGGAATTCGCGGTAGCCGGGTCGCTTGTAGGTGGCGTCGACGGAGAACAAGTCCAGCAGTTCGAGATCGCCCTTGTCCACCAACTCGTAGTAACGCCTGACGATGGCGTCTGCACTCACGCTGTAGCTCCAATCAAATTGTGGGACAAATCGTGTCGCGTGCCACGGACACGACGAACTCACCTCACCGGCGAGTGGCGCGTGTGAGGTGATGGGTGGACCGGGAAAGGCCCGTTCGGCTCCAGCGGAAAGGGCATCAGCCCAGGGGAATACCGGCCTTGTCGGCGATGGCGGCCACGTCACTGACGATGGTCGTCGGTTCCTGGGTGCCCGCGTCGACGATCACCAGCGAGTCGACTCCGGCATCGGAGAACCGGCGGAGGATGTCGGCGCACTGCTCGTCATTGCCGGCGATTGCGAACGTGCGAGACATCTCGTCGGTCACGAGATCTGATGCGTCCGTTCCCGCGAGCATGTTCTCCCGGAAGGCCGTCGCGGTCTCGGCGGACAATCCCGGCAGGGCCGTGATCGGGCTCGGGCCGTGCATACCCAGGTACTGCGCGATCCGGCCCGCGACCCGGGCCCGGGCGGCACCCGGATCGCTGTCCCGGGAGAAGAGCACGTACGCGGTCACCGAGCGGGGTGAGAAGTTCTCCCGCACCCACGACACGTACTCGGGCGAGGACAGTACGGAGAGGATGAGCCCGTCGGATGACGCCGAACGGCTCAGTGCGCGTTCGCCTTTGACGCCGAGGAGGATCGGGATGCGGGTGCCGGGAGTGAAGGCCAGTGCCGCATCCACCTCCAGACCGTTGACCGGCCGGGAGTGCCGGTCTCCATCGAGGAGGGTGCGCAGCGCATCGACGTACTCGACGAGTACCGAGACCGGTCGCCGGAACGGGATGCCGAGCTGCTCCTCGATCCAGATCCGATTGCTCGCACCGACCCCGAGACGCAGACGTCCACCCGAGAGTTCCTCCAGCGCCGCACATTCCATGGCCGACAACGCGACGTGGCGAGTCCACGGGTTGATGACGCCCAGCCCGATCGTGACGCGTTCGGTCGACGCCGCGACAGCGCCGGCCACGGCGAACGCGCCACGTTCCAGATAGTCCTCGGACACCCAGATCTCGGCGAATCCGGCATCCTCGGCCTGTTTGGCGAGCTCGACCGTCGTCTGCGCGTTCCGCCGTCCGGACGGGGCGAATCCCAACCTCACTAGACACGCACCTCGCGGTCGTCGAGTGCTCGGTCGAACGCGTCGAGCGTGGGCTCGATGGTCGGCACCGCGGGCAGCCGGGCGGCGGTGGTGGGAACGTCTTTGAGACCCGTCGAGGTCCCGAGCAGCACGACGCGTTCGCCGGGGTCCACCAGCTCGGCCGCGCGTGCCTTCTCCAGCACGGCCAGCGTGATGGCCGACGACGCCTCGGCGAAGATTCCGCTGCGGGTGCCCAGCACGGCCTGCGCCTGCATCGTCTCCTCGTCGGTGGCGGACAATCCGGAACCCGACGTCACCTTGATCGCGTTCAGCGCCTGCCACGTGGGGGTGACCGCGGCGATGTTGAACGCCACAGTGGGTTCCGGCGGACGTTCGGTCCCGGTCCCACCCCGCAGCGCAACGCCCAACGGCCCGTACGGTTCCGCGGCGATCAGCCGCGGAATCCGGTCGGCCAGACCGAGTTCGATGAGATCGGCGAAGCCACGAACGATGCCCGCGATGCCGTCCCCGTATGCGACCGGGGCGACGATGACGTCCGGCAGGTCGCCGGCGGTCTGTTCCCAGAGTTCGTAGGCGATCGTCTTGTAGCCGTCGATGCCGAAGGGATTCGACCCGGACGGTGGCGAGGGATAGCCGGACATCGGTACCCAACCGCGCTGCTCGACGCCCTGCCACATCAGGAGCCCGCGATCTTGTGGCTGCTTCATGGCGAAGACCTGAGCGCCGAAGCTCTGCATCAGGGTCTTCATGGCCTGCGGGACGGACTCGAGGGTCAAGACGATGCAGCGGATTCCGGCACGTGCGGCGAATGCGGCGATGGCGGCACCGTGGTTGCCGGTACTCGACACGACGACCGTCTCGGCGCCGACCTGGACGGCTTTGGTGATGGCCACGGCGGCCAGCCGGTCCTTGTACGACCACGTGGGATTGCGCGACTCATCCTTGTAGTACAGCGACTCGATGCCGGCCTGGGTGCCGACCTCGGGAATCGGCAGGAGCGGGGTGTTGCCTTCACCCAGGCTGACGAAAGCGCCGTCGTCGACGGGCAGGAGCTCGGAGAACCGGAAGATCCCGGGGTGCGCGGGATCGATCGGCAGCGACGTCCGACCGGACAGGTCGTACACCGGCTTCGGAAAGATACTGACGTCGTCGTCGCGGCACGTGGGACAGATCGTGAACGCCGACTCCTCGGAGTAGTCGCGTTGACAGCGCGGACACCTAAGGGCGCCAACATAAGTCGTGGTCATGCGGGGATCTCCATCATCTCGCGCGCACGGCCGGTGAGCATGCGACATCCGTCGTCGGTGATCACCAGTGCATCCTCCACCATCATTCCGCCCCAGCCCAGCTCGTAGTAGGGCGTCTCGAAGCAGAACACCATGCCCGGCTGCAACGGATCGTCGTCGGCGGGCCGGATGATGGGCGGTTCGTAGGTGGTGAGACCGATTCCGTGACCGCAGTGGTGGCGCCGGTACGGTGACGGGCCACCGTTTGCCTCGACGACCTCGATGGCTCGGCGGAAGATGTCGTTGGCGGCGACCCCGGGGCGGGCCAGGTCGAGTTCATCCTGTTCGCCCTGCAGGATGGCGTCGTAGAAGCGGCGCTGCCGGTCCGACGGGGGCCCGACCACCGCGGTGCGGCCGATGTCCGACCAGTATCCGTGCAGGGTGCCGCCGACGTCGAAACGCACGAGGTCGCCGCGCTGGATCTCGCGATCGGTGGGGAACGCGTCGCCGAGCGCGGAGCGCTCGCCGGCGGTGACGACGACGAAGCGTGGTTCCAGCCCGCCCTGGGCCATGGTGGTGGCGACGATGGCTGCCAGCTCTTGTTCGGTCGTACCCACGTGTGCCGACTCGACGGCCTTGATGATCCCGTCCTCGGCCACGCGGGCGGACTCTTCCAACAGGGCCACCTCGCCGGGCAGTTTGATCCCGCGCAGGGTCGACATCCAGGCCGACGCGTCGCTGACCCGCACGTTCGGCAGGTGATCGGCGAGGGCTGCCCGCACCGGGGCGCTGTCGGTGTCGATACCCACCGACGCCCGCTCGAGCCCGAGGCGTCCCAGGGTCGTCAGTACGGCGGTCGCGAGGTCGGCGTGCTCGTCGACCAGACGTGTCGCGGTGGCATGTCCCCCTTCGGATTCGAAGTAGAACCGGCCGTACGCGGCGAACTTGTCTTCGGCGGAGCCGGCGTCGAATGCCGGTGCGGCGTCGGCGATCGGCCCGGCGAGGTGCAGATCGTCGGGGGTGACGACGACCGCGATGCTCGCGATCCCGTGCACCGCGGCGCCGAGACTGCGGTAGCCGCTGGCGTAGTGGACGTTGGCGGGCTGGATCAGGATCAGTGCGTCGAACTGTGCGTTGCCCAGTGCGCCCTGCAGCCTCTGCAGCCGCTGTGTCTCGAGTGTGCGAGTGCTCTGATCGACCTGGGTCATGCGGGTACCTCCACTTGCTGCTTTTCCTTTCGATATGGCGCTATGACATTCTCTGCGAAATCGTGCATCGCATCGAGTGTCTCTTCTACGGTGTTGCAAGCAAACAACAAACCTGAAAATGTCGACACGCCGGCGTCCGCATAGGAACGCACCATGTCGAGGACTTCCTCCGGTGTCCCGATGAGACTCCGCGCGGCCCACTCACTCTGCTGGTTCTTGAGTGTCGATTTACTCAGCGAACCGACGTGGGTGAACAGCTGTGATCGTTGAAATTTTTCCAACGCCTCGGCATGGGTCGGCGCAATGGATACCGTCAGCTGCGGTGCCACGTCGAAGTCGTCGGGAAGTGTGCGCCCGGCGCCATCGGCGATCTGCCGGATTTCGGCGAGTCCATCGATGATCTCCTGCGGGGTCAGCATGCCGGGAATCCATCCGGTGGCATACTTTCCGGCACGTTCTCGTGCGCCCGGAGAGTTCCCGCCGGAGAGGATGGGAAAAGGTTTCCGGACCGGGTGTGGGAAGCTCTCGACATCGTCGAACGAGATGTACTTTCCCTCGAACGACGCCCGTCGCTCCGTGGTGAGCAGCTGGATCGACTGCATGAATTCGTCGGCGTGGTCGCCGCGGTGGATGACGCGCCCGGGCCACATCGATTCCGTTTCCTGGCGATAGGCGCCGAGCCCGAGGCCCAACCGGAATCGGCCTCCGCTGTACTGGTCGAGTGTTGCCGCCTGCTTGGCCACGACCACCGGGTGGCGGAACGACATCACGCTGACAGCGGTGGCGACCTCGAGCGTGGTGGTCTGCGCCGCGACGAAGGACAGATACACATACGGATCGTAGAAGCGCGGCGGATCCGGGAACTCCGAGCGCACGTAATGCGGGGTGTTCACATGATCGTTCGCCCAGACCGAGTCGAATCCGAGCCGTTCGGCCGACACGGCGAGCCGTACCGCCTGGTCGGGATCTGCGTACGGAACCGGGTACATCAGTCCCTCGGTTCCGGTGGGAACTCCGAGCCCGAACTTCATGATGCGTCCTTTCGTTTGATGTCGAGATCGATCAGACCGCCGACGGTGTCGGGGTGCGCCACGCGGCCCACACCTGGGGCGCGGAGAACACGAGGTACACGATTGCACCGAGCACCGGCAGGACCCGCCAGAACTCGTCGTCGAGGACCAATCCCGCAAAAACGTTCAGACCGACGGTGACGATCAAGGCGGCGATTGCCCGCCAATTGACCATCGGCAGCGATTCGATGGGTGCCGAGTAGCGCATCTTGTGAAGAATGAAATAGTCGGCGAGGATGATCGCCGGAATGGCCGGCAGTGCGTAGCCGATATATCCGATGAAGGTGAGGAAGCTGTTGATGACTCCCTGGGTGAGGCCCCAATATGCGATGACGATGCCGAGGATACCCACCACCAGATTGGTGATCTTTCGGGGAAGTCCGACGACATTGGCGCTGGAAAGGGAGGCTGCGTAGAGCATGTTGGTCGACACCGTTGTTCCCTGGAAGAGGAAGGCGACGGTGGCCAGCCAGGTCAGTCCGATGAGTCCGAACGCGGCACCGAGATCCGACGACTTCAGCCCGAGGCCGAGAATCAGCCCGAGGAGGTTGAAGGCAAAATTCCCGAGAACGAATTCGGCGCCGGTCGAGATCCAGACGGATTTCATTCCCTTGCCGAATCGGGTGATGTCCGGTGAGACCAGTGCGCCGCCCGTCCATTTGGAGATACCGAGACCCATGATGGCCAGAACAGCCATTTGACCAGATTTCGCCGGATGAGCCGACAAGATCTCGGAGAAGCCGCCGGCGTCGACGATGGTGACGACGTCGGCGACGATCACCAGGAGGATCATCAGCGGAACGCCGATCCTGCCCATCCATTTCAGTCCGCGATCGAAACCGAGTCCGGAGATCAGGACGAAGAGTCCGCCGAGCAGAACACAGTAGACGACTCTGGCCACCGTGGAGGAGGCCGCCGGAAAGACGCTGATCGTGATGGCGAGGATGTAGCCGTAGAACAACCCGATGACGATTGCCGTCACGAGTGAGGGCAATCGGCTGCCCTGTCGGCCGAAGGCGAAACGGGTGGCCAGGGCCAGCGTAAGACGTTCACGCACCCCGATCGCGCCCATGCCCACCGAGATCGCGAGCACGATCAGCGAGATCACCAGGGAGATGGTGACTGCTTGCCAGAAGCCGAAGTAGAGGCCGAGGGTATAGCCGAAGACGAGGTCGGAGGCCGAGACCGTCAAGCCCATCCGAACAAGGGAGATGTCGAGTGTGGACTGTCGCTCGGCAGGTGGTACGCGAACGGCCGCGTAGTCTTCGGCGCTCTGTGCGATCGGGCCGCCGATGGCCGCGGACGTTCGTTCGCTGTCCTTGGTGGTCATGGATTCTCCTTGCGAAAGGCTCGTCGGAGGCTTTACCTGATGCAACGTTGCGGTGGGCTGCCGAGCGGCCGGGAATTGTCCTGCCTGTGAGGTGCCCTTAGACTACGGGCAATGTTGCGGCCAGAACTATGTGTATGACGTGCGGAAATGGGTGGACCGATTGTGAGTTTGTCACAGTTGCTGCGGGATCTCCTGGCGTCGGTCACGGATGTGGAAGCCGAGATCATGGCCCGCGTGTGGGGCGATGGCTACGACAATCAGCAGGTCGACCGGACCGATCTGTCCAGTGCCATCTCCTTCAACATCCCGTGGTTGCTCAAGTCGCTGAGCGCGGGCGCACCGGTAGACGACGCCGAGGCCATCGCACTGGCAAAGGACACCGGCCGTCGCCGCGCCATACAGGGCGTCCCACTGGATGCGCTGATCCGGTCATACCGCACCGGTCAGCAGGTCATCGAGGACAGGCTGATAGCCAATGCGGACAAGGGCGATGCGGCCGAACTGCTGGGTGTCATCCGGGAGCTCGGACGCCTCCTCGGAGAGCTCACCGACCACGCCGTGGAGATGTATCGGACCGTGGAGCAGGAGGTCACCGGGCACTACGACCGATTGACGACCGATCTCGTGGCGCAGATCGCGTCCGGCAGCTACCTCAGTTCCGAGGAGGTGACCCGCCGCGCCCGAATCGTCTCTGCGGATCCGAGTGCAACATACGCGGCGGTCGTGATCGGCATCCCCGAACGAGAGGACCCGGCGACCCATCTATTGATACAGCGACACCTGCTCAGCCGCCTGGGGTTGCCGATCAGATCTCGTATCCTGGTGGGCACCTTGCAGAACCGGCCGCTCATTCTGGTGCCGACCGGTGCCGGCGGGGTGGAAACTCTGAGCGACCAACTGGCCCGGGTATTGGCATCGGACAGCCTGCCCAGCGGACTCGTCCTCGGTCTCGGTGCGGCCAGCTCACCGCTGGGGGAAATGTATGCAGCCGCTCAGCAGGCGCGGCTGGCGGTGGAAGTCGCCCAACGCGGTCGGCGGAAGATCGGCGTGGTTCGCTACGAGGACGTAGCCGTGGACACCTTGCTGGTTCGGGAGCCCCAGACCGCCGAGCTGCTCGCGAGCCTGCTGGCACCTCTCGAGGCGCGCCCAGAACTGCTCGAGACGTTGGGTGCGCATTTCGCCAACGGCTTTTCCGCCCGCGCGACGGCGCGAGAACTCTATGTCCATCCGAATACGGTGTCGCACCGGCTTCGCACCATCGAACGTGAGCTGGGCCGGCCGGTGAACGATGCGCTGGGATGCGTCGACCTCATCCTGGCGCTGCGCTGGCGAAGCCTCGGGGGCAGAGCGGAGTTCGTCCGCCCGGACGGCACCCCGGGCGAATGACGAACCGCTCAGGCCCGGTAGTTGCCGGCGTCGATGTCGGCAAGCAGCCCGGGCTGCCCGGGTGACCAGCCGAGCAGATCGCGGGTGAGCGCCGCGCCGGCGGGTTGATCGACGGAGGCGAGCATTCCGAGGAATCCGAGGGTTTCCGGGTCGACCACCCCCGCCGGGACGCCGTTGGACCGTCCCAATGCTTCGGCGATCTCTCGGAAGGCAATTGCCTCGTCGCCGACCGCGTGCAGGACCGAACCGGCGGGCGCGTTCTCCAATGCGAGTCGGTACAGGTGTGCGGCGTCGGCGACATGAACGGCCGGCCAACGTTGTTCGCCGTCACCGACGTACCCGGACATCCCGGCCTCGACGGCGAGCCGCGCCAGCTGGGAGACGAAACCGTGGTCACCCGTGCCGTGTACCGAGCGGGGCAGACGCACCACGGACACCCGGACGTCCCGGTCGGCATAGGACAACGCCAGGTCGGACACCTGCTCACGCCCGGTGGCGGGAGTGCCCGCGGCGGCCTTGTCCTGCTCGGTCGACAGGCGGCCCGGAGTTGCCGGCGTGCCGCTGGTGATCACCAGCGCCCTACCGCTGCCGGCCAAGGCTTCTCCCAGGGTGCGCACCACCTGGGCATCGAGTTCGACCGCCGAGGCGAAGTTGGCGAAATCGTGGCGGAACGCCAGGTGCACCACGCCATCGGCTTGCGCGGCCTGCTCGGCGATGACGTCGCGCGACTCGAGGTCGCCGGCGACGGCTGCGGCGCCGAGCGCCTCCAGTGCTTCGGCTGATGCCTCCGATCGTGCGAGCCCGGTGACCTGATGCCCCGCGGCGACGAGCTCCGGGACGAGTGTCTTGCCCACCCAGCCGGATCCTCCGGTGACGAAAACCTTCATCGCTGGTCCTTTCGATAGCAGTTACTGCTATCGACCGTAGCACCGGATGGCAGTCACTGCCATCACCTACACTGCTCGCATGGGACGATGGAAACCCGATGCGCGCGGCCGCCTCGCCGCGGCCGCCTTCGCGCTGTACCGGGAACAGGGGTACGAGCAGACCTCGGGTGCCCAGATCGCTGCCCGCGCGGGCATGCATGAGCGGTCCCTGTTCCGGCTGTTCGGAGACAAGCGGGAAGTCTTCTTTCACGGAATGGCGGATGTGGCAGCCCATCTGAGCGAGCTCATTCGCGACGCGCCGGGCGAGGCCTCGGCGATCGACATGGTCGAGCAGGCGATGGCGGCCCAGTGTGGCCAGATCCAGCAGAACCCCGCGCACGCAAGGCTCCGAGCCGCCGTCGTCGCGAGCAACGCCGACCTACGGGAACGTGATCTGGCCAAGCACGAGGAGCTCGGCGACGCGGTGGGCGACGCGCTGCGGCTCCGCGGTGTCGACGACGTTTCCGCCCGACTCGCAGTGGGGGCCGGAATGGTCGCCTTTCGTGTCGCGCTTGCCGATTGGTTCTCGGCGGACCAGCGCACCGATCTCGTCGACCTCTTTCACGACACGATGAGCCGGCTTGCCGACGAGGTGGCCGACCGGTCGACGTAGGGCGCCGCGAATGTTGGTCGCGTGCTCGGAGCTTGTTGACCACTCGGCGAATCGGCGTGTCCGGGAGTCGCCGAACCATGCGTCAGGCGCGCTGGGGCTTGGTCAGCTCGGGCCCGAGTGCCTCGAGTTCGGTGATCCCGGTGGCAAAGTCGCCACCGACCGACGCCAGCCGCACGTGATCTGCGCCCGCGGCGAGGTGTGTCTCGATGGTGTACAGGATCTCGTCCGGTCCGCCGTGCGGTACGACCTCGGCCAGGACACGTTCGTCGAGGTCGCCGTTCGCGTCGAGCAGTGCGACACCTTCGCGTGTCAGAGCTCGCGCATACGGGCTATCGCCTTGTCCGAGAACTTGTTCGGCGAATGAACTCGCCTTCTCGCGTGCGACGCGCGGGTCGTCGGCGACGGAGATACTGAGGCCGACGACGAGCAGCTTCTCCGGCCCGAGGATTTCTCGCGCACGCCGCGTGAACGCCGGTGGCAACAGCGTCGGCAGCGCACCGTCGGCGAGCGCTCCGGCGATCTCGAGCATCGCCGGGCCATTGGCGGCCAGCAGGCGCGGATACCGGACCTCTGTTGCCGGGCTGATGGGGACCGGCTCGGTCATGCGGTCGAGGTAGTCGGTGGCCACTGTGCGGGGCTTGCCGAATTCCCGACCCACCGCGGCGGCCTGGAAGGGGTATCCGACTCCGAGTCCCAAGACGATTCGGTTGCCGAATGCCTCGACGAGCTGCGTGGCCCCGCCGTGCGCGGTCTGCGGCGATCGGGCCCACATCGAGGCGACGGCGGTCCCCAGAACCGCGCGGTCGGTCGCCGACATCAGCAGCGCAGCCTGGACCAGGATGTCCTTTCCGCCGACGCCCTCGTTGATCCACAGGGTCGAGTAGCCGGCCGCTTCGATTCGGCGCGCGGCGTCTCGCTGTTGTTCGGCTGGAACGGGCGCAGCGAACGGGATGTTGGGCAGAAATGCGCCGACGCGGCCCATCGCCGCACGGACTCCATCCCAGGTCGGTCCGACCGGGCCCGCTGCCGCTATTTCGAAATCATCCATTTTCGAAATGTAGCACTGTCGATATGATGTGGCCATGAAGCCACCCATCGTCGAGCAGAAGCCGAACCGCCGCGGCCGCCCGCGAGATCCGGTCACCGAGCGCGCGATCTTGGATGCCGCGTTCGAATTGGTTGTGCAGCAGGGCTTCTCGTCGGTGACGATGGCCGCGATCATCGATCGTGCGGGCACCTCGTCGGCAACGGTATACCGACGCTGGCCGACGAAACTCGATCTCGTCGCCGCTGCGATAGCCTCGCGCCGCTCGGTGGTCGACGACGTGGACACCGGTGGCCTCGAGTCCGATATCGAGTCGTTCCTACATCGACTGGCCGAGCGGATGTGTCTTCGTCCCGAGGATCTCGGTGACGCGCTAATCAACGACCTGCGCGGAGAGCCCGGGCTCACCGCGGCGATCGCCGAGACGATGGTGGCCCCTCGGCTGCAGGTGATCGAAGCGATTCTCATGCGTGCCCGTCGGCGGGGCGAGCTGGCGGTCGCGCCACCAAGCGCTGCGGCATACAGCCTGGTCGTCGGACCGTTGGTACACCTGGTTCAGGTTGCCGGTGATCGTCCGAGCGCCGAGTTCGTCACCGCCACGGTGGCCGGCGCGCTGGCCGCATTGCGCGGCTATCCGGTCAGCGCGGCGTCGGGCGGACCGAGTACCGGCGTTCGATCGCCGCGGTGACCCGGCCCCACTCGCTGGCCATCACGCGTGCCTGATGGGCATCGAAGGCCTCATCGTCGACGAACAGTTCGTCGACCTGCCAGACGTACGGGTCGCCGGTCGGTCGAACCTCGAAGGAGAGACAGCCCGGTTCGGCACGGGACAGGGCCCGGTGGTGCGGCAGATGCCGCCGGACGGCCGCCAGCTCCTCGTCGTCGCGACAGATCAACTGTCCGCTCAGTGCGACTCCTGGCTTCATTCCCCGATGATCGCATCGGCCCGGCGGCCGGCGATCGACGGGAATGCGTTGCGTCGGCCGTCGAGGGGGTCCGCGTTCGTGGTGGGGTGCGCTGACCCCCGCTAATGACAGTGGTTGTCATTAGTCTCGTGTCCACATCTTCCCCCATCCGACTGCCCGTCACCGTGCTGTCCGGCTTCCTCGGTTCCGGCAAGACCACACTGCTCAACAATCTCCTGGCGAACAGGGAGGGCCGTCGCATCGCGGTCATCGTCAACGACATGAGCGAGATCAACATCGATGCGGCGCTGCTCGATCTGGGCGGTTTCGACCGCACCGAGGAACGCATGGTCGAACTGACCAATGGGTGTATCTGCTGCACCTTGCGTGAGGATCTCATCGACGCCGTCGGTGAGCTGGCGCGCGCCGGCCGTTTCGACCACCTCGTCATCGAGTCCACGGGCATCTCCGAGCCCATGCCGGTCGCGGCGACCTTCGATTGGGTCTTCGACGACGGGTCGTCGTTGTCCGACCTCGCCGTGCTCGACACCATGGTGACCGTCGTCGACTGCACCACGTTCCTGGGCGAACTCGCCCGGGGCGAGCGGCTCGCCGACCGGGAACTGGAGGCCGGCGCGGGTGACGAACGCACGATTGCCGACCTGCTCGTCGATCAGGTGGAGTTCGCCGACGTGGTGATCCTGAACAAGACCGACCTCGTCGACGACGATCATCGTGGGCGCGTGGAGGCGATGGTGCGCAGACTCAATCCGCGCGCCCAGATCATCGTCACCGCGCACTCTGATGTGCCGCTGGATCGGGTGGTCGGCACGGGACTGTTCGACCACGACGCGGCGTCCGCGGTCGCCGGCTGGGACGACGAACTCCTCGGTGGGCATGTGCCCGAGACCGAGGAGTACGGCATCGGATCGGTGGCCTTCCGATCCGATCGCCCGTTCCATCCGCTGCGGCTCGCGCAGGCGCTCGACACGCTGCGAGGAATCCTGCGCAGCAAGGGATTCTGCTGGATCGCGAGCCGTCCCGACATCGTGGCGGTCTGGTCGCAGGCCGGACCGAATAGAACGATCGAACCGGTGCAGTACTGGACGCCGCCCGCCGACGACCCGCTCGCCGGGCCCGGCCAGGAACTGGTGTTCATCGGGGTTCACCTCGACGAGCACGAACCGTTGCGCGTGCTCGAGCCGGCGTTGCTCAGCGACACCGAACTTCGGTTGGGGCCGGCCGCATGGGTGGACTATCCGGATCCGTTGCCGCGCTGGAACCTCGACGCGGCGCACCGGCACTGACCGAGATCCCGTGGAACGTCAGGCGATCCACACCGACTTCAGGTTGCAGAATTCGCGAATGCCGTGGGCGGTCAGTTCGCGCCCGTACCCGGACCGCTTGACGCCGCCGAAGCCGAGTTCGGGATATGACGTGGTCATCCCGTTGATGAAGACCTGGCCCGACTCGATCTCGTCGATGAACCGGTCCTGCTCGGCGGGGTCGTTCGTCCACGCGTTGCCACCGAGCCCGAACGTGGTGTCGTTGGCGATGGCGATCGCCTCGTCGATATCCGCGGCGCGGTACAACGCGGCGACGGGCCCGAACGCCTCGGCCGAATACAGCTCCATGTCGGGGCTGATGTTGCTGATCGCCGTCGGCGGGTAGAACCAGCCCGGACCATCGACACGTTTACCGCCGGTCAATACCGTGGCCCCGGCAGCCACCGCGCCATCGACGAGCTTCTCCAGATCGTCGCGCCCCTGCTCGGTGGCCAACGGGCCGACATCGGTGGCGTCATCGGTGGGATCGCCGACGACGAGCTCCTCCAGCCCGGCGACGAACGCCGCGGCGAACTCGTCGTAGACATCCGCGTGGACGATGAAACGTTTTGCCGCGATGCAGGATTGGCCATTGTTCTGGACCCGCGCGGTCACCGCGGTCCGCGCAGCCGCGGCGATGTCGGCACTGGGCATGACGATGAAGGGATCACTGCCACCGAGTTCGAGGACGGTGCGTTTGACCTCGTCACCCGCGGCGGCGGCGACCGCGCGGCCCGCCGGTTCACTGCCGGTCAGCGTCGCGGCAACCACCCGCGGGTCCCGCACGACCGCCTCGACCATGCCCGACGGGATCAGCAAGGTCTGGAAACAGCCCTCCGGAAAACCCGCCCGCCGCAACACATCAGAGATGTAGAGCGCGCACTGTGGAACGTTGGACGCGTGCTTGAGCACGCCGACGTTCCCGGCCATCAGCGCCGGTGCGATGAACCGGACGGCCTGCCAGAGGGGAAAATTCCACGGCATCACCGCAAGGACGACACCGAGCGGTTGATAGCGCATGTAGGCCTTGCTCGCCCCAACGGCCCCGGCGTCGGCGATCTCGTCGGCGAGCATCGCCGCGCCGTGCTCGGCGTAGAAGCGGAATGCGCGGGCGCACTTGAGCGTCTCGGCTTTCGCGGACGAGAGGGTCTTGCCCATCTCCGTGGTCATCATCGCGGCGACCGTCTCGGCCTCCGCCTCGAGGAGATCCGCGGTCGCACGCAGCCAGGTGGCCCGCTGCGCGAAGGTCGTCTTTCGGTGGTCGGCGAATGCGCGGACAGCACGGTCGAGTGCGGCATCGACCTCGGCATCGGTCATGGCGTCGAATTCCCGGATCGTCTCGCCGGTGGTCGGATCGATGGTGGCGATGGCCATGGTCGGTGCCCTTCCGTCGTGGGTGAAGCTGCACCTTCATGCCTACCACCCCGTGCCCGTCGCCGACCCGGTACAGCTCAGCGGGGCAACGACCGCACGGTGACCTCGGAGAGCCGATCGCCGGCGTCGGTGCGTGCGCGGGTCCGCCGATGCTCGCGGACGACCATGAGCGCACCCAGCGCCCAGAACGGGATCTGCCAGCACATCGCGATCCGGAACGACGAGAGGTCATATGCCCCACCCGGACCGGACGTCAGGTTGAGGGTGAGGCCGATCGGCAGGATGACCATGACGCTGGCGGTGAACCCGCCGGCGTTGACGATCCCGGTCGCCGTACTCAACCGGTATGCCGGATTGTGTTCGCGCACGAAGTCGAAGGCCACGATGGAGGCCGGACCTCCGATGCCGATCGCGATCGCGACGGCAAAGAGCATCCAGGTGGGCGCATCACCGACGGCCAGCACCACGGCCCAGGCGACGAACTGACATGCGACCAGCCCCAGCACCAGATGCATCCGGTGGGCGGCGAACCGCACCGATGCCACGCCCATGACGGGTCCGGCGACCACGCCGACCACCACCGTCGTCACCAGTACCGCCTGCGCGCCGGATGCCTGGAGACCCTCGCCGGCCACCAGGAACGGAAAGCCCCAGAGCACCCCAAAGGTGTTGGACGAGAAGGGCGTCACGAAATGTGTCCAGAACGCCAGGCGGGTCCCTGGTTCGGCCAGCGACTCCCGCAGCCGGCGCAGCAATGTCGGACTCGCGTCGCCGGTGGCGGGCGATGACATCGCCGGGGTGCCGTCGCTGACGACCACCACCGAGAGCACGGCCACCAACGCGCCGGTCGCCGCGAGCAGCAGAAATCCCGGCCGCCATCCGATCACATGGACGAGATGGGCGAACGCCGATGATGCTGACGATCTGGCCGAGTTGTCCGATCACCGCAGTGATCTGCACCATCATCGGTGCCATGCGGCGAGGGAAGCGGATCCCGATGATGCGCAGCACACAGGGAAAGACGGCGGCGTCGCCGGCACCGAGCAGGATGCGTGCGGCGATCGCGATCCAGACACTCGGCGCCAGCGCCAGGACCACCTGGGACACCGCCATCATCGCCGCGCCGACGGTCAGGACGACCCGCGAACCGTACCGGTCCAGGGCCATCCCGACGGGAAGTTGCCCGGCGCCGTAGACGCCGAGTTGGATGACCGCGAACAGCGACAGTGTCGCCGGGTCGATGGAGAAATGCGCGGCGGTGTCGATTCCCAACGCCGACATCGAGGTCCGGTTGGTGATCGCGACCAGATAGGCGAAGGCCCCCACTGCCCACGTCGCGACGACGGCGGGCCCCAACCGGGCGGTCGGGACCCGATGCGGACGGGACATGAGGCCTTTCGCCGGGCACGAGACGGGGATGGATGCAGCGGGTGATGCTACGCCCGCGCCCGGGTCGGCGCTGTTCTCGCGCCCTGGCCGACGGACACTGTGGTGTGCCCCGGCGCAGGTCGGACGAGCCCCGCGAGGTCAGCGTGTGCCGAAAGCCTCGACGATCACGTCCACGAACCGGTCGATGTCGCCCGCCTCGGTGTCCCACGACGTCATCCACCGCACCACCCCGTGCGCCGCACCGCCTGGGCGATCCCAGTCGTAGAAGTGTGCGCGCGTGCGTATCCGGTCGGCGACGTCGACCGGTAGGCGCGCGAAGATCGAGTTCGTCGGACTGGGGTGGACGAATTCCAGCCCCGGCAGCGAGCCGTCGGAGATTCTCGGCTCCAGGGCGGCGCGCAGCCGGGCGGTCATCGCATTGGCGTGCGAGGCGTTCCGCAGACCCAGATCGCCGTCGAACAGCGCCAGCAGCTGTGCGGAGATGAAGCGCATCTTGCTCGGCAGCTGCGTCGTCGACTTCCGGACGTATCCGGTGCCGGCGAGTCGGTCCGGATTCAGCACCACGACGGCTTCGGCACCGAGCGCCCCGATCTTGGTGCCACCCAGGCTCACGACATCCACGCCGACGTCGGTGGTGAATGCGCGGAAGGGGAGATCGAGCGCGGCCGCGGCATTCCAGAGGCGCGATCCGTCGATGTGTACGGCCATGCCCAGATCGTGGGCGGTGTCGCACAACGCCGCGATGTGGGTGGGGGAGTAGACGGTACCGAGCTCGGTGGACTGCGTCAGGCTCACCGTCGCCGGCTGTGCGCGCTGCTCGTCACCCAGCACCCGGCCCGCGTTGATGATCTGCTCGGGCACCAGCATGCCGTCGGCGGTCGGCGCAGCGAGGATCTTGAGACCCGAAACCTGTTCGGGTGCAGCCCCTTCGGAAGTATTGATATGCGACGAGGCGACACTGAGCACCGCACCGGACCGGGGTGTGGCGGCCGTGAGCGCGACGACGTTTGCCCCGGTGCCGTTGAAGACGGGGAAGACCTCGGCCCGCTCGCCGAAGTGCGCCCGGATCACCTCCCGTAATCGCTCGGTGTAGACGTCGTGGCCGTAGGCGGATTGGTGGCCGTCGTTGGCGGCGACGACCGCGCTCAACACCTCCGGATGGGCACCCGCGTAATTGTCGCTGGCGAAGGCGTGCCACGACGGGTCGTGTAATGGGGACAACGTCACAACCATCAGATTCTCATAGGACCCGAGTCCGCGAGATGTCGCGGGCCGGTCGGGGTCTGCGGCAGACTATGGCCATGCCGACCGACAGTGCGCCGCCCGCCGATCGTCCCCTGCGTTCGCTGGGTTTCCTCACCATCGGGTCCTTCGACGAGTCGGATCCGGCCGCCGGGCACCGCGCGACACTCGACATCATCGAACGGGCCGAGGATCTGGGCTTCGACAGTGTGTGGTTGCGCAACCGGCACCTGCAGTACGGAATCTCCTCGCCGGTGGCGGTGATGGCCGCGGCGGCGATGCGGACCAGCCGGATCGCGCTGGGCACCGCCGTCATCCCGCTCGGCTGGGAGAACCCACTCCGGCTGGCCGAGGACCTCGCCACCGTGGACATCCTGTCCGGCGGGCGTGTCAATCCCGGTGTCTCCGTGGGTACTCCGATGCACTACGAGAACGTCAAGTCGGCTCTGTATCCGGAAACCCACGACATCCAGAACTTCTCCAAGGACCGGGTCGCGCGGCTGCTGTCATGCCTGCGCGGCGAGGTCGTCAGTGACTTCGAAGGCGTGGAGGGCATCGAATCGTTCTCCCGGCGCGTCCAACCACATTCGCCCGGACTGGCCGGTCGGCTCTGGTACGGCGGCGGACTGGACTCGGCGATCTGGGCCGGCCGCCAGGGGCTGAACTACCTGACCTCCTCGGTGGTGACGACCGAGGGGGCACAATCGCGCGACTTCGCGGGCATCCAGGCCGAACACATCGACGCCTACCGTGCGCACCACCCCGACCCGGCGTCGGCGCGGGTGTCGCAAGGGCTCGTGGTCATCCCCACCGACTCGGCGACACCCGACCAGCGCGACCGCTACCGGGCCTACGCGGAGTCCCGGCGCGCGCGGACACGGAGCCCGCAGGGCCCGCGGGGCCTGCTCTTCTCGCCGGACTTCGTCGGTACATCCGATGAGCTGGCCGAAATACTGCATCAGCACAAGGGATTTCAACGAGCCGACGAGGTCGCGTTCGCGTTGCCGTTCACCTTCGCCGACGAGGACTACCGGCAGATCATCACCGACCTGGCGCAACGGCTCGGCCCGGCCCTCGGATGGTCGCCTGCGTAGCGGTGGCCGACGCGAGCGCGTGACAACCGCTGAGCGAGCCGATTTCCCCGGCTCCGGATGTGACACCCTGGGACGATGAGCGACGATCTCGCCGAGCGGCTGCTCGCAGCCCAGATTTCTTTCACCATGCACGAACTGCTCGACCCGCAGTCTTACGGGAAATTCGTCGTCGACGAGGTCGACGCATTTCTCGACGATGCGGCTCGGCTGGGCCTCGACGACGTCGTCACCCGCGATCTCATCAAGGTGACGGCGCACAAGTACACGGTCGGGCTGCCGGTCGAAGGGTCGATTCCCGAGTTGGTCGGGGAGATCGCCGCACGCCTGCATCAGCACCGCCTCAACGACGAGCTGGCGATGTCGGAGGTGCTCGACTCCCGCCACGTCGACGCGTTGTTCACCGCCGTCTCCGAAACGGGTATCGCGCGCCGGATCGTCGCCGAGATCGCCACCAGTCCCGCCGTCGTCGACGCGTGTGTCGACGCCGTCTCCCATGCCTTCGATGCTGCTGTCGCCGAAGGCCGCGCCCCGGCCGATAACCGGGGACTGCGCACGTCTGCGCTGCGGGGCATCACGCGTTTGTCCATGCCGGTGGTGCCGGCCGTCTCGGCGGCTCTGGCGCTGGTGACGCGCAAGGGTGCAGGTTATGTGCTCGCCGCTGCCAAGGAGGACGGCGACGCCGTGCTGCTCGATGCCGCTCGCGACCTGTGGCGGCTGCGCTCGGCCGACTCGGTGGGCTGGTTTCGCGAACTGGTCACCGGCGAGGATATCGAGGACCTCGTCGTGGTGATCTTCGAATTCTGGAAGTCCTTCCGCGACACCGACTATTTCCGCGCGCTGCTCGACGAGGGAATCGACCACGTCTTCGACAAATACGGCGGTGTGAGTCTCGTCGAGTTGTTGGCCGACCTCGGTATCGGCCGCGCCGACCTGATCGAGGAGGGACTGCGGTTCGGTCCGGCGGTCATGACCCGCCTCGACGAACGCGGCATGCTCGAGCCGATCATCCGGCGATGGCTGGAGCCCTTCTATCGGTCCGAGGAATTCCGCGAGGCCCTCGATATCGCATGAGAACGGACTTGTTGCCGTCCGCGACCAGCCGGTCCGACAAGCGCGTGGCCACGGCCATCGGTGTCCGAGCCCTTCGGTAGGGTGCACCGGGTGAGTTCGAGCGCACCGGCGGTACCGGGAATCAAGTCAGTCAACGCGCGCCTGGCCGAGGAGTTGGCCGTCGGCGAGAACCAGGTCGCCGCAGCCGTCGCGCTGCTCGACGGGGGATCGACGGTCCCCTTTGTCGCGCGCTATCGCAAGGAGGCGACCGGCAGCCTCGACGACGCGCAACTGCGGCTGCTCGACGAGCGGCTGCGGTATCTGCGGGAGCTCGACGAGCGGCGCGCGGCCGTGCTGGCGTCGATCGACGAGCAGGGCAAGCTCACCGACGAACTCCGGGCTGCACTGATCGCCGCGGACACCAAGGCGCGGGTGGAGGACATCTACCTGCCGTACAAGCCAAAGCGGCGGACCAAGGCACAGATCGCCCGTGAAGCGGGTCTGGAACCGTTGGCGCAGCGACTGCTCGAGGACCCCGCGTTGATCCCCGAAGAGCTCGCCGCAGAATTCGTCACCGAGGATGTCGCCGATGCCGGTGCGGCACTCGAGGGCGCCCGCCACATCCTTGTCGAACGTGCTGCCGAAGACGCCGAACTCGTCGGTGCCGTGCGCGAAAAGCTGTGGACGCAGGGTGCTCTGCGGACGACGCCGCGCTCGGCGGAGACCGCGAAAACTCCTGCCGGGCAAAAGTTCCGGGACTACTTCGACTACTCCGAACCGTTGGCGAAGATGCCATCGCATCGGGTGCTCGCTGCCTTACGTGGTGAGAAAGAAGACGTGCTGTCCCTCGACTTCGACGCCGGCGACGACGCGGAGTATCAGGCGATGATCGCGGCCACGCTCGCCGTCGACCTCTCGCATCCCGGTGCGGGTACGGCGTGGCTGGCACAGACGGTGCGCTGGGCGTGGCGAACCAAGCTGATGGTGTCGGCGGCCGTCGACGCGCGGGTCCGACTGCGCCAGCACGCCGAGGCCGATGCCGTCGGCGTGTTCGCGACCAACCTCAAGGATCTGCTCCTGGCGGCACCGGCCGGGCCCCGCAGCACGCTCGGACTCGATCCGGGATTCCGGACGGGGGTCAAGGTCGCCGTCGTCGACCCCACCGGCAAGGTGCTCGACACGTGCGCGATCTACCCGCACCAGCCGCAGAAGCAATGGGACCGGGCCAAGGCGACCCTCGGTGCGCTGATCGCTCGTCATCAAGTCGACCTCATCGCGATCGGCAACGGCACCGCCTCTCGCGAAACCGACGCGCTGGCAACCGAACTCATTGCCGACCTCAAGAAGTCGGGGGCGTCGGCCCCGACCAAGGCGATGGTCAGCGAGGCCGGTGCGTCGGTGTACTCGGCCTCGGCGTACGCCTCACAGGAGTTTCCCGATCTCGATGTGTCTCTGCGCGGTGCGGTGTCTATCGCGCGCCGATTGCAGGACCCGCTCGCCGAACTGGTGAAGATCGAACCGAAATCGATCGGCGTCGGTCAGTATCAGCACGACGTCACCGCGGGCACCCTGGCGCGAAGTCTCGACGCGGTCGTCGAAGACGCGGTGAATGCGGTCGGCGTCGATCTCAACACCGCGTCGGTGCCCTTGCTCGCCCGGGTCTCCGGCATCACCGCGACACTCGCCGAGGCCATCGTCACCCATCGCGACACCGTCGGTGCGTTTCGTAATCGTAAAGCGCTCTTGGATGTTCCGCGGCTCGGGCCGAAGGCATTCGAGCAGTGCGCGGGCTTCCTGCGCATCCGCGAGGGTGACGACCCACTGGACGGATCGGGGGTGCACCCCGAGTCCTACCCGGTGGTGCGCCGGATTCTGGACCGCTCCGGGGTGCGGCTCGCGGAATTGATCGGCAACGAACGGACCCTGCGCACGTTGCGGCCGGCCGACTTCGCCGACGAGCGATTCGGCGTGCCCACTGTCACCGACATCCTCGCCGAGTTGGAGAAGCCGGGGCGCGATCCCCGGCCGGCCTTCACCACCGCCACCTTCGCCGATGGGGTGGAAAAGGTGGCCGACCTGAAGCCCGGGATGGTCCTCGAGGGCGTCGTCACCAACGTCGCGGCATTCGGCGCCTTCGTCGATATCGGGGTGCATCAGGATGGGCTGGTGCACGTCTCGGCGATGGCCGATCGCTTCGTCTCCGATCCGCACGAAGTCGTCCGGTCGGGACAGGTCGTGCGGGTGAAGGTCGTCGAGGTGGATGTGGAACGGCAGCGGATCGGACTGACGCTGCGCCTGAACGACGAGGCCGGCGGCCGTGGCGATCGCGATCAGCGGGAGGCAAAACCGGAGCGCGACAAGGCCAAGCCGAATGACCGTCGAGACGATCGCAGGACCGGCCGTCCACGCGGTGATGGACCACGCGGTGATGGACGTCGGGGTGATGGACGTCAGGGTGGCAAGGGCAGGCGGGCCGAACCCGCTGCCACCGGGTCGATGGCCCAGGCATTGCGGGACGCCGGATTCGGACGCTGACGGCCCCGTCGAGGAAATCGAACGGCATTGATGAAGCTAGGCTGGCCGGGTGCCAATCCTCAACAAGGACATGTCGCTGTGTATCTCGTTGGCCGGCCGACCGTCGAACATCGGGACCCGCTTCCACAACTTCTTGTACGACGAGCTCGGGCTGAACTTCATCTACAAGGCGTTCAGCACCGACGACATCACGGGCGCGATCGGCGGGGTGCGGGCGCTGGGCATCCGGGGTTGCTCGGTGTCCATGCCGTTCAAGGAGGCGGTGATCCCGCTCGTCGACGACATCGAGGAGTCGGCGGCGGTCATCGGCTCGGTGAACACGATCGTCAACGATGGCGGCCGACTGACCGCATCGAATACTGACGTCGAGGCGGTCGCGACGCTCATCGATGCCCACAATCTCGATCGGGACGCGTCAGTACAGGTCCAGGGTTCGGGTGGGATGGCGCGCGCCGTCGTCGGAGCGTTTCGAAACGGCGGGTTCACCGATGTCACAGTGGCGGCCCGCAACGAGCAAGCCGGATCGGCGCTGGCCGGCGAATACGGATATCGCCACATCGGGGCGCCCACGGCCGGCGCCGACATTCTGGTCAACGTGACGCCGTTGGGGATGACCGGTGCCGACGCGGACACACAGGCCTTCGATGACGCAGCCATCGCAGCCGCCGATGTGGTCTTCGACGTGGTCGCGTTCCCGGTGCAGACGCCGTTGATCACCGCCGCCCGGGCTGCCGGGAAGCGAGTGATCACCGGCGCCGAGGTGATCGCCCTGCAGGCAGCCGGTCAGTTCGAGAAGTACACGGGACGAGTACTGACCGCCGATCAGGTCGCACGCGCATCGGAGTTCTCCCGCGCGCAGTGACACGCGACGGCTGGTCTCGTTGCGGACGTCAACTCGAGACGGATTCGTGATCGGGTTATGGGTTCCGTTGCCGACCCGGCGATGAGATTGTCTCTGTAGTAACACCAGAAACTTCTGTCACAAATGTGGGCCGGTTCGGCCATGTGGCCGAGCATGGGAGATGCGACAGCGATGAAACCTGGCTCGCTCGGACGTGCCCGAACGCTGCTTGTCGCGCTCGCTGTGTCGACAGCGGCGATCGGGGGCACGCTCGTCGCGACCGGTGACGCGTCCGCAGCGCCCTGCGGGAACAGTGGCACCGGGTCGACGGGATCGCTCGGCTCGACCGGATCGCTGGGCTCCAGTGGCGCGACCGGCAGCGTGTCGGGCAGTTCACGCCGTCCCGGCACCGGACCTCAAGGGGAGCTGCCGGGCTACCAGGGGCCGAGCACGCGGACGGTCGCATGGGTCACCGGGCCCAAGAGTCCCAACCGGACCTTGTCCCGTTTTGGGGTCTCCGGCACCGACCTCGGCATCAGCTGGGACAACGGCTCCGGTCAGACCTTGATGGCGTTCGGCGACACCTTCGGAAACTGCGCGGTCTCCGGTCAGCAGTGGCGGCACAACGTGCTGCTTCGGTCGAACGACACCGACCTCGCCGACGGCATCTCCGTATCGAATGCGATTCCCGGGGACCGAAACTCGGGAAGTGTCGTGAGCGCCGACGCGCCCCGCCTCGCCCGGCAACTGATCCCGGCGATCGGGGTGAGTCAGGTCGAGGTCACCACCATCCCCACCGCTGCGATCTCGCTGCCGAACCCCGGCGGCGGTCACACCCAGTACATGAACTACATGTCGGTTCGGTCGTGGGGCGACCCCGGGCACTGGGTCACCAACTTCTCGGCGGTCGTCTACTCCCACGACAACGGGCAGACGTGGACGACCGACCCCGACACGATCCTCGTCAATGCGCCGGTGACCGTGGCGCTGCCCGGCGCGCTCCGCGCCGTCACCTACAACAATGGCAAGTTCCAACAGAACGCCTACTTCCGCGGACATGGCGCCGAGGGTGGCTACGTCTACCAACTCGGAACACCCAACGGGCGCTTCGGCGCAGCGTTCCTCGCCAGATTCAGACCCGCGGACATCCGGAATCTCGGCGCCTACGAATACTGGACGGGTGCCTCGCACGGCTGGCAGCGGGACATCGGCGCCATCCCGGACGGTCCAACGGCACAAATCGTTGCCGCGCCGGTCACCGAGGCATCGGTGGCCTGGAGTCCCTATCTGAACAAATACCTGATGCTCGACGGGGACAACGGAATTCGTGCCCGTACCGCGGATCGGCCGGAGGGGCCGTGGAGCGCTCCGACGTATCTGGTGCCGCCGGTGGCGCTGGTGCTGTACGGCCCGATGATCGAGCCGCACTCGCCGGCCATTTTGGGCACCGGAAAAGACTTGTATTTCAACGCTTCCCGATGGAGTGACTACAACGTCATGCTGCTTCGGTCCGACCTGTCGAAGGTGCCGCACTGAGAGTGCCGCACACTCCGATGGGGCGGGCGGCGGGAAGCCGAGCGGACGTTCAGTCGTCGCCGGTCGTCGAGTCGAACAGGCGCCGGAACACGTTAGTCTCGGCCAGATCGAGCAGTTCGTCACCGCGGCCGGACAACACGGTGCGGATCGCATACAGCGTGAATCCCTTGGCCTGCGCGGCACTGACGGTCGGCGGGATCGACAATTCCTGGCGAGCGGTGATCACGTCGAGAATCGCCGGACCGTCATGAGCGAGGAATTCGCGGACCGCCTGATCCAGCTCACCGGGCCGCTCGACACGACGGCCGTGGATTCCCAATGCATTTGCCACCGCAGCGAAGTCGGGATTCTTCAGATCGGTCCCGAAAGTGACGAAGCCGGCCGCTTTCATCTCCAACTCGACGAAATTGAGCGAGGAGTTGTTGAAGACGACGATCTTGACCGGAAGGCGGTTCTGCGTCAGCGTCATCAGTTCACCGAAGAGCATCGCGAGTCCGCCGTCGCCGGCGAGGGCGATCACCTGGCGGTCGGGGAACGCTGCCTGCGCACCGACCCCGTGCGACAGTGCGTTGGCCATCGAACCGTGTGAGAAGGAGCCGATCAGTCGCCGTGCGCCGTTCATCTCCAGATAACGAGCCGCCCACACCACCGGTGACCCGACGTCGGGGATGAATACCGCGTCGGCGGATGCATACTGACTCAGCAGCTTGGTCAGGTACTGCGGATGGATCGGGGTCTTGCCGTCGTCGACCGCGAGATCGTCCAGCGATGAACGTGCCTTCGCGTAGTGATCGAGTGTGGCGCGAAGGTGGTCGGAGCGCCGAGGGCCGCGGATGGCCGGGGTGAGAAGTGGCAACGTATCGGTCACGCTGCCGATCACGCCGATGTCGACCCGGGTACGGCGACCGATCTGCTCGCCCCGGATATCGAGCTGGATGATCGTCGCCTCGGAGGGAAAGAACTGCTGATACGGAAAATCGGTCCCGAGCATCACCAGGGTGTCGCACTTCTCGATCGCCCGGTAGCCCGACGAGAATCCCAGCAGCCCGGTCATCCCGACATCGAACGGATTGTCGTATTCGAGGAATTCCTTGCCGCGCAACGCATGCACCACCGGGGCTTGCAGCGCCCGGGCGAAGTCGACGACCTCGTCATGGGCGCCGTCGCAGCCCGCGCCGGCGAGTATGGTCACCCGCTCGGAACGGTTTAGTTGCTCTGCCACCCGGTGCAATTCGTCGTCGGTGGGCCGGACCACCTTCGGGATGGCCCGGATCGGCGTGCGAACCTTCCGTCGCGCGGTCTTGGCGAGGAAGATCTCACCGGGAATGATGAGCACCGACACCCCGCGCTGCTCTACCGCGGTGCGCATGGCGATATCGAGCAGGCGAGGGAGTTGCTCGGGGGTGGAGACCATTTCGCAGAATGAACTGCATTCGTTGAACAGGCGATCCGGGTGGGTTTCCTGAAAGTAACCGCTGCCGATCTCGGCTGCGGGGATGTGCGCTGCGATCGCGAGGACCGGCACCCGTGACCGGTGGGCGTCGTAGAGTCCGTTGATCAGATGCAGGTTGCCGGGCCCGCAACTGCCCGCGCACACCGCCAACTCGCCGGTGAGTGCGGCGTCGGCGGCCGCGGCGAACGCCGCCCCCTCCTCATGCCGCACGTGCACCCACCGCAGCGATCCGTCGCGCCGCAACGCGTCGGTGAAGCCGTTCAGTGAGTCACCAGGAATCCCGTAGACGCGCTTGGTGCCCGCGCCCTTGATCGTTTCGACGAGTTCTTCGGCGACGGTAGGGGCCACGGAGTCTCCTCAATTCGGACGAGCGTGTCGATTCGGGGGTCAACTCACCGGGAAGCCGGGGTGAGTGGGAATCGCAGTCCGGCCACGGCGGTCCCATTCCACAATGGATTGGAGATCTCCGCGTCGCGAACCGGGATCACATCGCCGCCACGGTCGAGGACGGTCACCACTATCGACGACAGCAGATCGTGCCCGGCGTCGTCGAAGGTGATGGCACCGGTCTGCGGATCGATGGTGCCCAGCACATCCACGGTGAAGTCGTAGAGCAACGTCGCCACCGCGCCGGCGGAGGCCGCGCGGCTGATGTCGCCCAGATCGGTCGCGACCAACCCCGACGAGACCCCGTCGGCGATACGGGTCAGGGTTGCATTGTTCCGCTCGGCGTTGAGGGCAGGCATCTCGGCGCGAATCGCGGCATCGATCTGGTCGGCGCGTAGTTCGTCGGGCGCGCCCGGTACGGTAACGACCCGCCGGCCGGTCTCGGCGTTGCGGTACAGGTCGAGTAGGGGATCGGTGGCGAACAGGAACAATGGCCGCTGTCCGTTCGGGTCTCGTGGTGTCAGTTCGGCTTTCACCGCTTCGGCGACACGTTTGGCGTAGCGCTCCAGGAGGACCTTTTTGCCCTCGTCACCGACCAGCCTGCGTACGTGGCCCCGGTCCCGGACGGTGGCGCGATTGGTCGCGTCGGCGACGTCGGTGGCGTGGTCACCGGACAGCTCCAACTCGGTCGCCACCGTGGTGGCCGTGGCCTCCCACAGGTTCCAGCCGTTGGCCGACAGGGTGAGCGCGAACGCGGACTGGGTGGCGGTCACCGCGCGCACGATCTGCCCGAGATCGAAGTACGACCCGACCTGCAGCTGATTCTCCAAGCGGTTGGGCAGGACGTAGATGTTGACCTGGTCGGGCGTCAGAAAGATCGCCAGCGACCGCGACAGCCGCACCCACGCCTCATCGAGACGGACCTTCTCCCACTGGGCACGCAACGATTCTTCGACAGCATGGCGGATCCCTGCATCCCGCAGGGTGCGGATCGCGTTGTCGAAGGCGCTCTTGGCGTTCAGATAGCTGCTCTCGCGTGCATCGGGCGCAGGCGAGGTCTCGGCGTAGATCGTGATCGCGTTTTCGCGCGGCGTTCCGAGCTCTTCGAGGGTGTCGATGGTCGGGAGTGTGAAGGTGGCCATGGTCGTCCTTTCCCGGTCGTCCGTGGGGCTCTCTTCTTCACTCTAACCATGCCGGAGGTTCAATTGGCCGTAATCGTCGGTGGCAACGCGCTCGGGCCCAGAGTATCGGCACCCAAATCTTTGACCCGCCTACGTAATTCGCGGTCAGCAGTCACCACGACCACGTGACGGAAGCGGTATCGGGTGACCACGTCGACGATGGTGTCGTCGCCGGAACCGGGTGCGTCGACGATGCTGACCGGCACGATCGACGTGACCCCGCGTGCTCTGCCCTCGCAGACCAGCACGACCCGAAGCGGTGCCGACAGACCCGGTAGCCCCGTGGTTGCCAGCGGTGCGAGGCGGTCGCGCAGCCGTTCGGTTGCGCCCCGGCGGTCTCGCCACCAGCCGTCCGGTACCGAGCCGACGACGTTCGCCGCGTCGACGACGAGAACGGTGTCGGCGGCGTCGCGATCGGGGGAGTCGGGGTCGGGCGAGTCTCGATCAGGGGAGTCCACGTACGACATCCACTCATGATGGGTCGGCCAGGTCAACCGGACCGATGCGCCTGCGCGCAAATGTCGGTTACGGTCGTCTGATGAGCCTCGCCATCGGGATGATCACCTTTGATTCGGACGATCCGGTTCGCCTCGGCAGGTGGTGGGCCGAGCAGATGAACGGAACCGTCGTGGCGGAGAACGACGGATACTTCGTGATGGTGTCCCTCGGTGACGGACGTCCCGCGCTGGGATTCCAGAAGGTGAACGATCCGACGCGCGGGAAGAATCGGGTCCACCTGGACCTCACGAGCGACGACCGTGGCGCCGCAGCGCGGCGTCTGGTGGATGCGGGTGCGACCCGTGTGGGTGAGTACGAGATGGGCGGATTCGCCTGGGTCACGTTGGCCGACCCGGATGGCAACCAGTTCTGCGTCGCCGCCGGCCAGTGAGCGACGGACCGAGCTGGGCCCGTGGGTTTCACCCGTGACGAGTTGTTGTCCTATCGCAATGCCGAGGTCCGTGATCTGATCGGCCCGGGGTGCCGGCTTATGTTCGTCGGGATCAACCCCGGACTGTGGAGCGCGGCCACGGGCGCGCATTTCGCACGGCGGGGCAACCGCTTTTATCCGGCGCTGTACCGGGCAGGTATCACCCACCACCTCATCGACGCATCGGCCGGGATGCGGCAGGCCGATCGTGACGCACTCATCGATTCCGGAATCGGCATCACCAATGTGGTGTCGCGGGCGAGCGCCACGGCCGCCGAACTGACGCCGGCCGAATTGCGTTCGGGTGGGCAGCGCCTACGCGAGACCGTACGGCGAGTGGCGCCACGCGTGGTCGCGATTCTCGGAATCACTGCCTACCGCACCGCTTTCGGCCAACGCAGAGCCGAGACGGGAAAGCAGGCGGACCCGGTGGACTGGTCGGGCGCGCAGCTGTGGGTGGTGCCCAATCCGAGTGGACTCAACGCCCACGAGACCGTCGACACGCTCGCCGTCGCCTACCGTGAGGCGGCGATCGCCGCCGGCGTCATCGAAGCCTGATCGGCCCGGACTGCCTGCGCCGAAGGGTTGGTCATTGCACGTCGTCGGATCGCAGTACCCGCGTCCGAACGGACAGCAAATCCACCTCGGGCCGCGAGGCCGCGTAACGTTCGACGGCCTCGAGGACCTCGACGGCATGTGCGCGGTCCGCCGAGACCACCGAAACGCCGATTGCGGTGCGCCGATGCACCTCACGGTGGTCGACCTCGGCGACCGCAACCGCGAAGCGTGTCTTCATCTCGGCGATGATCGGCCGGATCACCGACCGCTTCTGTTTGAGGGAATGAACGTCACCGAGCAGATAGTCGAACTCTGCGAAACCGATCCACATCGGGTGCGATCCTACGTGAGATTTCGGCGGTTCCGTCAGGGCCGGTATCAATCCGACGTGGCGAGCAGAGTTCCCACGTGATCGGGTACATATTTCGACAGCGATCTCGGGGGTCGGTGGTAGTTGCCGGTGTCGATCGGATGTTTGGGTAGATCGACCTTGGGACGCGGGACCTCACGGTAGTCGATGGTCGAGAGCAGATGCGAGATCATGTTGAGCCGGGCATGTTTTTTGATGTCGGACTCGACGACGTTCCACGGGCACACCGAGGTGTCGGTGTGCACCATCATCTCGTCCTTGGCGCGCGAGTAGTCCTCCCACCGGTACACCGATTCGAGGTCCATCGGGCTCAGCTTCCATTGCCGTACCGGGTCGTTCATGCGCCCCCGGAATCGCCGGAGCTGTTCATCGTCGGACACCGAGAACCAGTACTTGCGCAACAGGATTCCGTCGTCGACCAACATCTGTTCGAAAATCGGTGTCTGGCGCAGGAATCGGGTGTGCTCCTCAGGTGTGCAGAATCCCATCACCTTCTCGACTCCGGCACGGTTGTACCAGGACCGGTCGAAGAGCACGATCTCGCCTGGCGCCGGAAGATGCGCGACGTAACGCTGGTAATACCACTGTCCCCGTTCCCGATCGGTCGGGGCGGGCAGGGCCGCGACGCGGGCAACACGCGGGCTCAGGTACTCGGTGATCCGCTTGATGGTGCCGCCCTTGCCGGCGGCGTCCCGGCCCTCGAAGATGACGACGACCCGGGCACCGGACTCACGTACCCACTCCTGAAGTTTCACGAGCTCGGTCTGCAGCCGGAACAGCTCGGCCTCGTAGACCTTGTTCGTGATCTTGACCTTGCCCGCCTTGCCCTTCTTTGCCATGCGGGCAAGCTTAAGCCCAGCAACGCGCGGGTGGTGTTCAGGCCGGCGAGAGTTTGGCGACCGCGTCGAGTTCGGATTCGAGTTCGGCGACGGAATTCTCGATACGTGCCCGGGAGAATGCGTTGATCTCGAGTCCCTCGACGACCTGCCATCGGCCGTCCACCGAGCGTGCCGGTACCGAACTCACGAGGCCCGGACGAATTCCGTAGGCGCCGGTGGACGGCAGCGCCACCGAGGTCCAATCGTCGGCAGGAGTACCCAGCACCCAATCCCGGACGTGGTCGATGGTGGCGTTGGCCGCCGACGCGGCCGACGAGGCGCCACGGGCCTCGATGATCGCGGTCCCGCGCCGCGCGACAGTGGGGATGAAGTCGTCGGTCAGCCACTGTTGGTCGGCGGCGATCTCGGCGCCGGGGGTCTCACCGACCCGGGCGTGGAAGATGTCGGGGTACTGGGTGGCAGAGTGGTTGCCCCACACCGATACCCGACTGATCTGGCTGACCGCGGCGCCGGTGCGGCGAGCGAGCTGGGCGATGGCGCGATTGTGGTCCAACCGGGTCAGTGCGGTGAATCGGTCGCCCGGCACATCGGGCGCGTTGGCGGCGGCGACCGCCGCGTTGGTGTTGGCCGGGTTTCCGACCACGATGACGCGAATATCCTGCGCCGCGACACCATTGATGATCCGTCCCTGATCGGCGAAAATGACCGAGTTGGCGGCGAGCAGATCGGCTCGCTCCATTCCCTTGGTACGTGGCCGGGACCCGATGAGCAGGCCGAACTGCGCGCCGTCGAAAGCAGTGCGCGCATCGTCGAAGATGTCGATCGACCGCAGGAGCCCGAACGCGCCGTCCTCGAGTTCCATCGCCGTTCCTTCGGCGGCGTGCACGGCTCCGGGGAGTTCGAGCAGTCGCAGACGCACCGGGCGGTCGGAGCCGAGCATCGCGCCGGCGGCGATCCGGAACAGGCTGGCGTAACCGATGCTGCCGGCGGCGCCGGTCACGGTGACGATGGCGGGGGTGACATCAGGCATGGTCGGTCCTGTCTCGACTGGTACTCGGTTACCGGCGGTCCTCGGTGAGGACGACCGTCGTCTCGGGGTTGGACAGGGTCACCGACGAGCCCTCGCGGTGCCACGTCAGCGGGCGTTCGGTGAGCCGGCGCAGCCAGGCATCGGCGCCGTCGTGCGGTGGCAGACAGGCCATCATCGTCGATGCAAGTGTGCCGATGACCAGGATGTTGCCGGTGGCGCTGCTCTGCAGGACGGCGGAACCCATGTGCCGATTGCATCCGGCGGTCGCGGAGATGCGCCCGGGCTCCGGAAAGGCGATCGTCAACGGACCTGAGCCGGGAATCGGCACACCGGTGACCGACGTCGACGTGAACGACGTGCCGACGGGGATCGCCTGGGCCGGCGCGGACGGTGAGGTGGTGGACGGGTCGGCATCGGGGTCGCCGAGAACCGCCACGGTCACCGCGACGACCGACGCGGCCAGCACGACCGCCATGGCGAGCGTGCCGGTGAGGGTACTGCGGTGCCGTCGCTGGAAGACCACGGCACCAACCGTAGCCGAGGGAGCCTCGACGTGCCGCTGTGGTTGGGGCCCATGGATCGGTGGACATCGCTCCCGGAATTCGAGAGCGACGTCTACCGACCCGGGGAGATCGCAATCCCCGCCCGGCCCAAGGCTTCTCGCACTTGTCGGGCGTGACGAACCGCGCCGGGGGTGTCGCCGTGCAGGCAGATCGATTCGGCGTCGACGAAGACCACGGTGCCGTCGATGGCCACCACGGTGCCGTCGGAGACCATTCGCTCCACACGATCGGCGATCTCACGGCTGTCGCCGAGTACGGCACCCGCCTGCGACCGCGAGACCAGGGTGCCCGTCGGCGTGTAGGCCCGGTCGGCGAAGGCCTCGGCGATCACCGGCAGTCCGGCCGCCGATGCGCGCTGTAGTACCGGCGATCCGGCCAGGCCCATGAGTGGCAGGTCGCCGCCGAGCTCGCGCAGCGCGGCGATCACCGCGTCGGCCTGCGCCTCGTGGTGGACGATCGAGTTATATAGCGCGCCATGGGGTTTGACGTAGTCGACCGTCGCACCGACGGATCGGGCGATCGCCGTCAGACCGCCGATCTGATAGAGGACGTCTGCGGTGAGGTCGGCGGGGGCGATGTCCATGAATCGGCGTCCGAAGCCCGCGCGATCCGGGTAGGAGACCTGGGCGCCGATCCGCACCCCCGACGCCGCCGCGGCCCGGCACGTCGCGAGGAGCTCGACGGGCGTACCCGCATGGAACCCGCATGCGACGTTCGCACTCGTGACTATCTCGAGCATCGCCTCGTCGTCGCCGACCCCCTCACCGAGGTCGGCGTTGAGATCGATGATCTGACGCGGCTGCGGCCGCGTGTTCGACGTCACAGCCGCATCATAATGGTGCCGACACGACGACATGATGGTGCCGACACGACGACATAATGGTGCCGACACGGCCATGGCACCGGCCGCGTACCGTGGACGGCGATTCGATCCCGGGAAACAACTGGTAGGAGAACGCTCGGTGGGAAAGCTGACGAACAGCATGTGGCGTTTGTTGGGGGCGCAGAGTTCACGGAACCAGTCGAAGTCTCTGAGCCTGCTCAAAGATGCCGACACGCACACCGAGTGGGCCGCCGACCTCGACGACGCCGACTTCCGGGCCGAAGCCGAGAAGTTCGACATCGGCGGGGATGCCGGGGACCGCGCGAAGTTCCTCGCCCTCGCCCGCGAGGTCGCCGACCGTTCGCTGGGCCTGCGACCCTTCGACGTCCAGCTCCAGGGAGCGCTTCGGCTGCTCGATGGCGACGTGATCGAGATGGGTACCGGTGAGGGCAAGACGCTCGCCGGGGCGATCGCGGCGATCGGCTATGTACTCGAAGGTCATCGTGTTCACGTCATCTCGGTGAACGACTATCTCGCGACCCGCGATGCGGAATGGATGGCACCGCTGTTCACCGCGTTCGGCATCGCAGTCAACGTGGTCTCGGAGAACTCCAGTCGCGAGGAGCGCAAGCGCGCCTACGACGGTGATGTCACGTACGGGTCGGTCAACGAAATCGGGTTCGACGTGCTGCGCGATCAATTGGCGCGCCATGCCGAGGACCTCGTCTCGCCGACACCGGATGTCGCGATCATCGATGAGGCGGACTCGGTGCTCGTAGACGAGGCGCTGATCCCGTTGGTGCTGGCGGGCACGGCCGACGTCGAGGTTCCCGACCAGGCCATCCACGACGTCGTCGCACGGATGAAGAACAAACACTACGAAGTCGACGTCGAGGGCCGCAATGTTTCGCTCACCGACGAGGGCGCCGTTTTCGTCGAAGAGGAGCTCGGCGGGATCAATCTATACGACGAGGAGCACGTCGGCACCACGTTGGTGCACGTCAACGTCGCGATGCACGCCCATCATCTCCTCGAGCGGGACGTGCACTACATCGTGCGCGATGGCGGGGTGCATCTGATCAACGCCTCCCGGGGCCGGGTGGCGCAACTGCAGCGCTGGCCCGACGGCATGCAGGCCGCCGTGGAGATCAAGGAAGGTCTCGCACAGACCGACTCCGGCGAGGTCATCGACACGATCACGGTGCAGGCGCTCATCGGCCGGTATCCGAAGGTCTGCGGCATGACCGGTACGGCGCTGGCCGCCGGCGAGCAGCTTCGTCAGTTCTATGACCTGCGTGTATCGCAGATCCCGCCGAATACCCCCAACATCCGCACGGACCTGCCCGACCGTGTCTATGACACCAAGGCCAACAAGGTCGAGGCGGTCGTCGCCTACGTCAAAGACGTACACGAGACCGGCCAGCCGGTGTTGATCGGCACTCACGATGTCGCGGAGTCGGAGGAGCTTGCGTACTTCCTCGAGAAGGCCGACGTGCCCTGTGTCGTTCTCAATGCGAAGAACGATGCGCAGGAAGCCAAGATCATCGCCGAGGCGGGCGCCAAGGGTGCAGTCACCGTGTCGACGCAGATGGCCGGGCGCGGAACCGATATCCGGCTCGGCGGGTCGGGCGACGACGACTCCGCCCGCGAGGACATCATCGAACTCGGTGGTCTGTGCGTCGTCGGGACCGGCCGGCACGACACCGAACGCCTCGACAACCAGTTGCGTGGCCGCGCAGGCCGTCAGGGTGATCCCGGGATCTCGGTGTTCTTCAGCAGCCTCGAGGATCCGGTGGTCACCAAGAACATCTCCTTCAAGCGCGACCCGGTCTCGCAGTCCGAGGACGGTTCGATGGGATCGAAGGGAATCGACCTCATCGAACAGGCACAGCGCGTGGCCGAAGGCGTGATGCTCGAACTGCATGCCAACACGTGGCGGTACAACAATCTGGTCAATCAGCAGCGTGAGATCGTCGTCAAACGACGCATGGAGGTACTCACCACCGACACCACCCGCAACGAGCTGCGCGATCTCGAACCGGAGCGTTATGCCGAACTGACCGGCACTGCCAAGGCGGGCAAGAACACCGAGGACGACGGTCCCGTCGCCACCGACAAGAAGGAAGCCGACGGTGGGACGAACGGCGGTGGGACGAACGACGGTGGGACGAACGGCGGTGGGACGAACGACGGTGGGACGAACGACGGTGTCGAGCCGGCGGACAACGACAAGGGGACGGACGTCGAATCCTCCGATGCCGAGACGTCCGGCGAATCATCTGACGCCGAATCATCTGACGCCGAATCCTCGGATACCGAATCGCCCGACGACGCCCGGTGGATTCCGGCCGAGCCGCTCGACGAGGCGGTTCTCGAACAGGCCGCGCGCGAGATCATGCTCTATCACCTCGACCGCGAGTGGGCAGATCATCTGGCCTTCGTCTCCGATGTTCGCGCCAGCATCCATCTGCGTGCGATCGGCCGCGAGAGCCCGCTCGACGAATTCCACCGCCTCATCCTGGCGGAGTTCGCCGAGTTGCCGCAGCGAGCGGTCGAGAAGTCCCGCAAGACCTTCCGGCAGGTGGTCATCACGCCGGACGGAGTGGACCTCGACGCGGCGGACCTGCATCGGTCGACGATGACGTGGACCTACATGGTGCACGACAATCTGTTCGCCTCCGGTGGCGCCAAGACCCTGCAGGGAATCATCGGCGTCTTCCGGTGACCGAACCGCCGGGATCCGACGCCGGCGAGCCGACGACGACCGGTACCGACCGCATCGTGACGCTGCCCAACGCGCTCAGCGTGTTGCGGCTCGCGCTGATACCGGTCTTCGTGTGGCTGGTGCTGTTCGACAAGTCCTACGGTTGGGCCTTCGTCGTGCTGTTCGTGTCCGGCGTCACCGATTGGCTCGACGGAAAGTTGGCGCGGCTGCTCGATCAGTCGTCTCGGCTCGGTGAATTGCTGGATCCGGCCGCCGACCGCCTCTACATCGTGGTCATCCCCATCTGCTTCGGACTGCGCGACTTCGTACCGTGGTGGTTGATCGGGCTCATCATCGCCCGTGACGTGTTGCTGTTCGCGTCGGCGCCGTTGCTGCGTTCGCGCGGTCTGGTGGCATTGCCGGTCCTCTACGTGGGCAAGGCCGCCACGTTCGCGTTGATGAGTGCGTTCCCGTGGTTGCTTGCCGGACAACTGGATTCGGTGATCGGCACCATCTGCTACCCACTGGGCTGGGCATTTTTGATCTGGGGCGTCGGAATGTATCTGTGGTCGTTCGTGCTCTATTGGGCGCAGACGATCATGGTGATGCGACGCATGCCCGCGGTCGGCGCGGTGTCATCGACCGCGGCGGGTTAGAGTCTCGAACGACAGAAAGGGGCCACAGTGACCGAAACCAACGTGCCGGCCGAATTGACCTACACGTCCGAGCACGAGTGGATCCGGCGGGTATCACCCACCACCGTGCGGATCGGGATCACCGACTTCGCGCAGGATCAACTCGGTGATGTCGTGTTCGTGCAATTGCCGGAGGTCGGCTCAGACGTGGAGGCCGGGGAGTCGTTCGCCGAGGTCGAGTCGACCAAGAGCGTGTCCGACATCTTCGGTCCGTTGAACGGGACGATCGCATCGGTGAACGAGGAGCTCGAGTCCACGCCGGATCTGGTGAATTCCGAGCCCTATGAAGCTGGATGGCTCGTCGAGATCGACGTCGAGGACTCCGCAGATCTCGACGCGCAACTCGGCGACCTGCTCGACGCCGACGGATACCTGCAGGCCATCGACAGCTGATCGGCGAGGGCCCGTACCCGGCGAAACCGCCGGATACGCGGTGGCGGAACGGGAAACGCGCCCCAACATGCGGATGCGTATCGCCCCGGCCGCTATGATCAAGCGGTGTCTGTCGGGTTCGACGGGTCGGGTCCCGCGCGAAAAGGTAGGTTGGATTCGGGTGCCGGCGCTTGCGCCCGAGTGGAGGCCAAGAGCGCCGCACACCCGGTTCCCTGACACGCTTCGGCGCGGCCGAGCGCCTCGACGGCGCCGCGACCGATGACAGTGCACTGCGGACGACGGCAGCGCAGCGGACGACGAAGGAGAGATAGTGAGCGACAACGACAAGGACTTCGAGGCGCCCGTGGAGACCACATCGGTCTTCCGCGAGGAGTTCATCAACGAACTCGATTCGCCGAGTACCTCGAGTGAGCCCGCCGACACCGGGGTGGAGCGGCTCTCGCCTGGCACGGCGCTGCTTGTCGTCAAGCGCGGCCCCAATGCCGGATCGCGGTTCCTGCTCGATCAGGCGACCACGTCCGCGGGGCGTCACCCCGACAGCGACATCTTCCTCGATGATGTGACGGTCAGCCGTCGGCACGCTGAGTTTCGACTGTCGGAGCGCGAGTTCCAGGTGGTCGACGTGGGCAGCCTCAATGGCACATACGTGAACCGTGAGCCGGTCGACTCGGCGACACTGGGCAACGGCGACGAGGTTCAGATCGGCAAGTTCCGGCTCGTGTTCCTGAGCGGCCCGCGCGACGGATCCGCTTCGTAGGCACGTGCCGGCCTACCCAGCAGCACAGCGCGGCGACGGACCGATGTCGATTGGATCGGTCCTGACGCTCTTGCGTGAGGACTTTCCCGACGTCACCATCTCCAAGATCCGATTCCTCGAATCCGAAGGGCTGATCAGTCCGGAGCGGGCCCCGTCGGGATATCGGCGCTTCAGTCAATCCGACTGTGAGCGCTTGCGGTTTGTTCTGACCGCGCAACGTGATCGGTACCTGCCGCTGAAGGTGATCAAGGAACAACTCGAGGCCATCGACCACGGCAACGATGGGCCGGCCGCCGGTACGCGGCTGTTGTCGTCGGCGCGTTCAGCGGTGGCCCCGGCCACCGATTTCGGTTCCCGCGGTGATCGGGTGTCGCGTGAATCGCTGATAGACCGTACCGCGGTCGATTCCGCATTTGTCACCGAGCTGCAGCGCAGCGGGCTGTTGACACCCGGGCCTGCCGGCTTCTTCGACGAGGATGCGGTGCGCTTGGTCGAAGCGGCAGCAGCGCTGGCCAGTTACGGTGTCGAGACCCGGCATCTGCGCGCGTTCAAGGTCTCCGCCGATCGGGAGGCCGGTCTGGTCGCCCAGATCGCCAGCCCGATCGCGAAGGGAAAGGGAACCGGTGCGCGAGACCGCGCAGAGGAGTTGGTGCGCGAGATCGCCGCGCTCTCGGTAACCCTGCATACCCAGCTGGTCAAGGCTGCCGTCCGCGACGTGTTGGACTGAGCCGGACCCGGTTCGGCGCCTGTGTTCGTCCATCGTCTCGAGACGACTTTCGGCCCCGGGCGGTCACCGAGTCGGCGGCCATGTGACGGCGGTGCGGTGTAGCGTCGACAACAACCAAATCGGGTCCGTCGTCATCGGGTGGAGGTGCATGAGATGACCGAAATGCGCGTGGTGGGTATCCGCGTCGAGCCGCCACAGAGTCAACCCGTGCTGTTGCTGCGCGAGGTCGACGGCGCGCGGTATCTGCCGATCTGGATCGGGCAGAGCGAAGCTGCGTCAATTGCGTTGCGGCAGAAGGGTATAGAACCTCCTCGGCCGTTGACTCATGATCTGATCGTGAACCTGATCGAAGAGTTCGGGCAGACACTGGTCGAGGTACGCATCGTCGACATGCAGGAGGGCACGTTCTACGCCGAGATGGTGTTCGCCAACGACCTCCGGATCTCGGCGCGTCCCTCCGACGCGATCGCCGTCGCGATGCGCGCGGAGGTGCCGATCATCGCCGATGAGGAGGTCCTCGCCGAGGCGGGCCTACTCATCCCGGATGACGACACCGACGAGGCGCCCGACGAGAAGGAAGACGAGGTCGAGAAGTTCAAGGAGTTCCTCGACAACGTCTCTCCCGACGACTTCAAGGCCAGCGGCGGCGCGTGAGGGCGTAACCGCGCTCGGATGCTGGTAGCGACACGTCACGGATCGGCTACCGTCTGGTCTCCGTCTGCCTCCATCTCAAGTAGAGCTTGAGCCTTATGGCGCGTCGCGTTGATTCGGGATCATCGGCAGGCATAGCGTCTGTGGCAGATCGCCGCAGGACATCCGTGGCGAGCAGAGATCAACCGGTTGACGAGCGCGTAGAGTAGGCCACCGAAGGTGGGCCGACGATTTGCCCGCCCGTCCGACCGGTTCAGACGGTGGCGAGGAGTCTGCAGTGGGCGATCAGCCGATGGACAGCGACGCGACGACCGGGGATCCGGTCGCGTCGCGAACGGCACCGGCGACGCAGGGAAGTCTCGAGGACATCGCTCCGGGACTCTTCCCGGGCGATGCCGTTCCCGACGAACTGATCGGCTACCGCGGGCCGAGTGCCTGTCAGATCGCCGGCATCACCTACCGTCAGCTCGACTACTGGGCGCGGACCTCGCTCGTGGTGCCCTCGATTCGCAGTGCGGCCGGCTCGGGGAGTCAGCGTCTCTACTCGTTCAAGGACGTTCTCGTCCTCAAGATCGTCAAGCGGCTGCTCGACACCGGGATCTCACTGCAGAACATCCGCGTGGCCGTCGACCATCTGCGTCAGCGTGGCGTCGAGGATCTCGCTCGCATCACGCTGTTCTCCGATGGCACCACCGTCTACGAGTGCACCTCCGCCGAAGAGGTCGTCGACCTACTCCAGGGCGGTCAGGGCGTATTCGGCATCGCGGTGAGCGGGGCGATGCGCGAGCTGACGGGCACGATCGCGGAGTTCCCGGGTGAGCGGGCCGACGGCGGCGTCACCGAGACCGCCCCGGAGGACGAACTGGCCGCGCGGCGCAAGAGCCGAACCCGGCAGACCGGTTAGCCGGCCCCCGGGTGTGGTCGTGCGCTCCGTTTACCTGACGGTAGACTGACGTCGCGTCGCTGCATCACGGGAGAGCGCCTCCACCCCCGAGACCCGGTCAGGGCTTTCGACGAGGTGGTGGCCGCCGAAGGAGCAATACCTCTCCGTCAAACTCTCAGGCACCCGGACCGTGATGTCGACGGCGTCTCTGGAAAGTGACGAATATTTCGTCCGCCCACGGTGAAAGGCGAACGCGTCGGTGACGCCGCGTCGGCCGAATCTCTCAGGCGCCTGCTCGGACCACGGTCCGACGGCATGACAGAGGGGGAGGACCCGACGATCCGAAAGCCGGATCCCGCGAGAGGTCCAGACTTGTCCCGTCCGAGCCAGCCCCCAGTCATCCAACCCACGGCGACCCAGACCCCGGCGACCCAGACCCCGGCGACCCAGACCCCGGCGACTCAACCCATGGCCGAGTTCGTCGACCGGCACGTGGGTCCCGATGCCGAGGAGACCGCGCGGATTCTCGCCACGATCGGGGTGGACTCACTCGACGAACTCGCCGCACGCGTGGTGCCTGCGGTGATCGCCGACGATCCCCGCGACAACGGACTCGACGCGCTTCCGGCCGCGGTGAGCGAACACGAGGCACTCGCAACGCTCGCCGGACTCGCCGCTCGCAACACGGTGATGCGGTCGATGATCGGGCTCGGTTACTACGACACCCACACGCCGCCGGTGATCCTGCGTAACGTGCTCGAGAATCCCGCCTGGTACACCGCCTACACGCCATACCAGCCGGAGATCAGTCAGGGTCGCCTCGAGGCGCTGCTCAACTTCCAGACGATGGTCGCCGACCTCACCGGACTGCCCGTGGCCAACTCGTCGATGCTCGATGAGGCGACCGCGGCCGCCGAGGCGATGACCCTGATGCGTCGGGCCGGCAAGTCGAAGTCGGCGCGGCTTGTGGTCGATGCCGACCTGTTCCCACAGACGCGTGCGGTCATCGAGACCCGGGCCGAGCCGCTGGGGATCGAGATCGTGGAGGCCGCACTGAATCCGGGGCTGCCCGGGTGCGGTCTACCCGACGGCGAGTACTTCGGTGTCGTCATGCAGATCCCGGGCGCGTCGGGCCGCATCGTCGACGCCGCACCGATCATCGACGCCGCCCACGGTGGCGGTGCGCTGGTTGCGGTCGGGGCGGACCTGCTCGCGCTGACGTTGATCACGCCGCCGGGTGAGCAGGGCGCCGACGTCGGGTTCGGCACCACCCAGCGATTCGGTGTGCCGATGGGCTTCGGCGGACCGCACGCCGGCTACCTCGCGGTGCGCACGGCCCATACCCGCCAGATGCCCGGCCGGCTGGTCGGCGTCTCCCGGGACGCCGACGGAAACCTCGCGTACCGGCTCTCCCTGCAAACGCGCGAACAGCACATCCGCCGCGAGAAGGCGACCAGCAACATCTGCACCGCCCAGGTGCTACTGGCGGTGGTCGCCGCGATGTACGCGGCCTACCACGGTCCGGCGGGACTGCGCGCCATCGCAACCCGGGTGCACGAGCGTGCGGCACTGATCGCCGACAGCCTTGCCGCGGCCGGGTTCTCCGTCGAGCATGCGAGCTTCTTCGACACGGTGTCGGTGCGCGTGCCCGATGCCGCCGACGGAGTGCTGTCGGCCGCGCGACATGCCGGTATCAACCTGTGGAGTGCCGGCGACGACCTCGTCCGTATCGCCTGCGACGAGACGACGACTCTCGACGATGTGGAGGCCGTCCTGCGCGCCTTCGACGCCGCCGGGGTGGTGCCACGCGGGTTCGCGGCGCCCGTCGAGACGCGCAGCAGTGACTACCTGACCCATCCGGCGTTCAACCGCCACCGCACCGAAACGTCGATGCTGCGATACCTACGGGCATTGTCCGACAAGGACATTGCGCTCGACCGCAGTATGATCCCGCTCGGCTCCTGCACCATGAAGCTCAACGCGACCGCGGAGATGGAGCCCATCACGTGGCCGGGATTTGCCGGACTTCATCCGTTCGCACCGGAATCGGACGGCGCCGGGATTCGCGAGTTGATCGCGACCCTGGAGTCGTGGCTGGTGGCGATCACCGGCTACGACCGGGTCAGTCTGCAACCGAATGCCGGATCACAGGGCGAATACGCGGGTCTGCTCGCGATCCGCCGCTATCACCACAGCCGTGGCGACACCGATCGTGACGTCTGCCTGATCCCGTCGAGTGCGCACGGCACCAACGCGGCTTCGGCGGTGATGGCAGGCATGCGCGTGGTCGTGGTCGCCTGCCGGGCCAACGGTGACGTCGATGTGGACGACCTGCGGGCGAAGGTCACCGCGCACGGCCCACGGCTGGCCGCGATCATGATCACCTATCCGTCCACCCACGGGGTCTTCGAGCACGACATCGCCGAGATCTGCGGCGCCGTCCACGACGCGGGCGGACAGGTGTACGTCGACGGCGCCAACCTGAACGCGCTCGTCGGCGTCGCCCGCCCAGGCCGCTTCGGCGGCGACGTGAGCCACCTGAACCTGCACAAGACCTTCTGCATCCCGCACGGCGGGGGTGGACCCGGTGTCGGTCCGATCGCGGTCGGAAAGCATCTCGCGGCCTTCCTGCCCGGACATCCGCTCGCTCCCGAACTTCCCGGGGACGTCACGATCGCGGCAGCCCCGTACGGGTCGGCGTCCATTTTGCCGATCACCTACGCCTACATCGCGATGATGGGTGCGCAGGGCCTGCGCCGGGCGACGTTGACGGCAATCGCGTCGGCGAACTACATCGCGCGACGCCTGGCCGATCACTACCCGGTGCTCTACACGGGCGAGGAGGCCGCCGGTGCGGACACCGGGGCGGTGGGTGGCTGGGTCGCCCACGAGGCGATCCTTGATCTGCGGCCGTTGACCAAGGCGACCGGAGTCACCGTCGACGATGTGGCAAAGCGACTGGCCGACTATGGTTTCCATGCCCCGACCATGAGCTTTCCGGTGGCCGGAACGCTGATGGTGGAACCGACCGAGAGTGAGAACCTCGCCGAGCTCGACGCCTTCTGTGACGCGATGATCGCGATTCGCGCGGAGATCGACGAGGTCGGTGCGGGGACCTGGCCGGCTGACGACAACCCGTTGCGCGGCGCGCCGCACACCGCCGAGTCTCTCGTCGGCGAGTGGGATCATCCGTATTCGCGGGAGACCGCGGTGTATCCGCAGGGTCTGCCCTCGGCGGGTGCGCGGGCCAAGGTGTGGCCCGCGGTGCGGCGCATCGACGGTGCGTTCGGCGACCGCAACCTGGTGTGCAGCTGCCCGCCGGTGTCGGCATTCGCCGAGTGACATCGGTTCGCCTGCCGTGACGGGCGTCGGCCGCCCGAAGACCGGGTGGGCCGACGCGCCGACGGCCGATCAGCCGGCCGAGGGGCCGTAGATCAGCTTGTTGATCGTCACGATGGCCTGGTTTTCCGGATTCGGCATCGGGTCGTCGGTCACCGGAAAGGTCACTGTCGCGGTCTTCGCCGGTAGCGGGGCGTCGCCGCGGAAACCCAGGACGGTGAGTGCCCGCAAATGTTCGGGTTTGCCTGCGAAGGTGAGGAATTCGGCTACCGCGGCACCGGCGAATTCGGGCACCTGATCGCCCTTCAGATGCACCACCGGGAAGTCGGCGATGGGCGTCGGGCCCGACGGCATCACCTCGGCAAGGCGGGCGCGGGCGTCGTTTTTCGTCAGCTGATACAACCGCTGCTCGGTGATCGGCACGGCATGGATCGCGGCCGTGGCAGGATCGCTCGCGTCGGCGATCGCGCCGGCCGCTCCGGCCGGGGATCCGTCGGGGGAGCGCGGCGCCGATTCGGTGAGGGCATCGATGCTCGACGCGACGCGTGGAGAGGCGGCGTCGTCGGCGGTCAATGTGCCCATGCTCCGGGTCACCCGCATCGCCACCGCCTGCGCGGCCAGTGCGGTCGGGTCGGACTGGCCCTCCCTGGGCATTGCCATGCGCAGCGAGCCCCAGCCCTGGAGGCCGAAATCACCGAGACTGTCGTCACGTCGCTGCAAGGTGGGCAACTGGCCCCAATCGAGTCGGCCGGAGAGCTTCGTGCCGAGTTCGGGCGCGGTGGCGAGCACGACCGGGGAGGTCACCAGCGAGTCCGGATCACCGTCGACGAGATCCGGTTTGGCCGTCGTGAGCTCGGCCGCCCACACCGAGGACTGCGGAACCCAGGCGGCCGGGTAGGCCCCCATCGACGCCGTGTCCCAGTTGCCTGTCAGTCCGTCGAGGGTGACCTTGGCGTCTCGGGCCGCCACCGCGATGCGCACACAGTGGTCCCGGACGACCGGATGGGTATCGCTGTAGGCCGCAGCGACGGCCGTGAGTCCGGGGGTGATGTCCGGGTCGGCGAGGATCGTCACCGTGGCCGGCCCCTTGACGCACGTGGCGGCGGCTTGATCGGCCTCACGGTTCACGTGATCACCGACCCGGAACCACACCACCACGCACGCGGCCACCAGCACCACCGCCAGCAGCGCCAGGACGAGGCCGCGGCTCACTCCACGATGCCGCAGCTTGTTCTTGTCATCATTGACGCGATGGTGTGCCACCCCGGGTCCTCCCATTATCCGACCGGCCCGGGCGCACCTCGTGGTGTGCCCGGGCCGGTCGTTACCTCACGCCTGTGCGGCGGCTTTGTACTCGCGGCGCCGACGATGCAGGATCGGCTCGGTGTAACCGCTCGGTTGTGTGGTGCCCTCGAGAATGAGTTCCTTTGCTGCCTGCCACGCGATGTTGGTGTCGAAGTCCGGCGCCATCGGTGAATAGGTCGGATCCCCCTCGTTCTGGCGGTCGACGACCGGGGCCATCCGCTTCAGCGACTCGACCACTTCGTCGGCCGTCACGATTTCGTGCCGGATCCAGTTTGCGAGCAACTGACTCGAGATCCGCAGTGTCGCGCGGTCCTCCATCAGCGCTATGTCGTGGATGTCGGGGACCTTCGAGCAACCGACGCCGTGATCGATCCAGCGCACCACATATCCGAGGATGGACTGGCAGTTGTTGTCGAGCTCCTCACGCTTTTCCTCGTCGGACCAGTCGGTCTTGGGGGCCAGCGGGATGGTGAGGATGTCGTCGACCGACGCCGGATCACGCTTGGCGATCTCGTTTTGACGTTCGAAGACGTCGACGAGGTGATAGTGCATTGCGTGCAGGGTCGCCGCCGTCGGTGAGGGCACCCAGGCGGTGGTCGCCCCGGCCTTGGGCTGGCCGATCTTCTGCTCGACCATGTCGGCCATGAGATCGGTCATCGCCCACATGCCCTTACCGATCTGGGCCTTGTGCTGCAGACCGGCGGCCAGGCCGGTGTCCACGTTGAAGTCCTCGTACGCAAGAATCCACTTCTGCTTCTTCATCTCGCCCTTGCGGATCATCGCGCCGGCTTCCATCGAGGTGTGGATCTCGTCGCCGGTGCGGTCGAGAAAGCCGGTGTTGATGAAGACCACGCGATTCTCCGCGGCCTTGATGGCCGCCTTGAGGTTCACCGTGGTGCGGCGCTCCTCGTCCATGATCCCCACCTTGAGGGTGTTCTCGGGCAGGCCGAGGACCTTCTCCACCCGGCCGAACAATTCGGCGGTGAAGGCGACCTCGTCGGGGCCGTGCATCTTCGGCTTGACGATGTAGATCGATCCGGTGCGGGAGTTCTGCAGGCCCGTGCCGGAGAGTCCGGGGATACCGGCCAGCGCGGTGAAGAGTGCGTCGAGAATGCCCTCGGGCACCTCGTTGCCGTCGGCGTCGAGGATCGCCGGATTGGTCATCAGGTGACCGACGTTGCGCACGAACAGCAGCGAGCGACCGTGCAGGTCGAAGCCGGAGCCGTCGGGTGCGTTGTATTCGCGGTTGCCGTTGAGAGTGCGGGTGAAGGTCTTGCCGCCCTTGGCGACCTCCTCGGCCAGATCACCCTTGTTGAGGCCGAGCCAGTTCCGGTAACCGAGGACCTTGTCGTCGGCGTCGACGGCCGCGATCGAGTCCTCGAAGTCCATGATCGTGGTGATGGCCGACTCCATCACGACGTCCTTGACGCCCGCCGGATCGGTCTGGCCGATCGGCGAGGTCGGATCGATCTCGATGTCGAGGTAGAGACCGTTGTGGCGCAACAGGATCGACGCCGGCGCCGAGGCGTCGCCGCGGTAGCCGGCGAACGCCGACGAATCGGCGAGGGCCGAGGTGGAGCCGTCGGCCAGGGTGATGGTCAGCGCGCCACCGGCGATGGTGAATGCGGTGACGTCGGTGTAGCTGCCCCGCTCGAGCGGAACCGCCTTGTCCAGGAACGCCTTTGCGTAGGCGATCACCTTGTCGCCGCGAACCTTGTTGTAGGAACTGCCCTTTTCGGCGCCGCCGGTCTCGGGAATGACATCGGTCCCATACAGGGCGTCGTACAACGACCCCCATCGGGCGTTGGACGCATTGAGGGCGAACCGGGCGTTGAGGATCGGCACGACCAACTGCGGGCCGGCGGTCTCGCTGATCTCCCGATCGACCCCGGCGGTGCCGATCTCGAAGTCGTCGGGAACCGGGACGAGGTAGCCGATCTCGGTGAGGAACTGTTTGTACTCGGCGAAGGTGGCCGGATCGGTGAAGTCGGCGCCCCGGTGATCACGGTGCCAGGCGTCGATCTTGGTCTGTAGCTCGTCGCGGACCGCGAGTAGCTTTTTGTTGCGCGGCGCGAGATCGTTGATGACCTCGGCGGCCCCCGACCAGAACGTGTCGGCGTCTACTCCGGTGCCCGGCAGCGCCTCATCGTTGACGAAGTCGTAGAGAACTCGAGAGACCTGCAAGCCGTTGACGGTGATCCGGTCCGACATGTGCGCCTTCCTTCGATACGGTGCCCACGGGTTCCGGCCATGTCCGGCGATGGGCGTCGCGGTGTCGCCGACCCGTGGTTCTGCGGTGTGCGGTCCTCTATGTTACTCGGCGGAAACCTCGACCTCGGTGGCGGTGGGTTCATCGCGTTCGACGCCGGGCAGGGCGCCGAGCGCGGCAACGATCTGTGCGCGCACCGCACCGGCCCGCTGCGTGATGGCGGTCTGCTCCCGGACGTACTCGGCGCGCCCGGTGGCGGACTCGACCGGGATCGGCTGGTAGCCGAGTTCGCGCAGATCGTAGGGGCTGGCCCGCATGTCGATCTCGCGGGCGTCGCGGGCGAGTTCGAAGGCAGCGAGGGTGAGACCGGACTCGAGCAGCGGGGAGAGGGTGAAGCATGTGCGGTAGAGGTCCATGGCGACGTGTAGACAGCCGGGTTGATCGGTGCTGTGACGATCGGCAGGGGACAGGGGGCGCTCGTTGCGGGGGCGCGCCGGATCGGTGAAGAACCGGAACGCATCGAAATGTGTACAGCGCAATGGCATCGACTCGACGACGGCGTCGGTGCCGGTGGCGCCGAGTCGTAGCGGGTGCGGGTGGCGGGTGTCGCGACAGCGGTAGACCATCGCCCACTCATGCAGTCCGAAGCAGCCCAACCGCGCCGTCCGCGCACCGGTCGCGGTGAGCAACGCGCGGGCGGCGCGCACCGCATCGAGACGACGGGACAGAAACTCGGGATCGACCCGTACTCCGTCGGCCGTGCGGTGATAGCCGCGCAGCGTGAGGAGGTCACGGGCCTGCGCGTCGTCGTCCGTCTCCAGGACGACGCCGAAGCCGGGATGCCAGCGGCGGATGTGTGCGGGCCGCGAGGAGTAATAGGTGAACAGGAAGTCCAGCACCGGATGGCTGCGGCCCGTTCGACGCAGGCGCAGGTACGGGCCGATGGCCTCCTCCACCCGTCGCTCGTGCGCGGCCCGCTGCGCGAGCCACTGCGCCGGGGTCAACGTGTGCGTCGGCACGTCAGATCCGGTGGGTTTCGTCGTTGACGGTGCCGACGAACTCCTCGACGAGGTCGGCGAGGGCCACGATCCCGACGGTGCGGCCGGACTCGTCGACGACGGCACCGAGGTGCGAGCTGGTACGGCGCAGCACTCCGGTCGCCTCGTCGAGTGGGGTGTCGGCGGCGATCACCGGCAGCGCCCGGACCTTGTCGATCCCGATGACGGTGTCGGGACCGATCCGTTCGTCGAGAATGTCGTCGAGGATGTCCTTGAGATGCAGGTAGCCGGTGTAGGTGCCATCGGGATCACGTACCGGGAATCGAGAGAATCCGGTGGCACTGACCGCGCGTTCGACCGCACCCAGTGTCGGCCCGGTGCCGCCGGTCGCCGGATCACGCTCGACATCGACACTGCGCATCCGGTCGAGCGGGATCATCACCTCGGCAACCATGCGACTCACCGATCGCAGTGCCCGGTTCAGACGCGCGTGCTCCTCGGCGTCGATGAGACCTTCCTCGCGGGATTCGCCGAGCATCTGGGCCAGTTGGACCGGCGACACCGTCGAATCGAGTTCATCCTTGGGTTCCACCCGCATCGCCCGCAGCGTGATGGTGGCCAGCCAGTTGTAGATGCTGATGAACGGCCGTGCGATCTTGATGAATACCAGGTGCACCGGCACCAGTAGCATTGCCGACGCCTCCGGTCCCGCGAGTGCGATGTTCTTGGGGACCATCTCGCCGAGCAGGATGTGTAGCACCACCACCAACGCCAAGGCGACGACAAACGCGATCGGGTGCAGCAGTTGATCGGGGACACGCGCCAGATCCAATGGCGCCTCGAGTAGATGTGCGATCGCTGGCTCGGCGACCCGGCCCAGCAGAATCGAGCACACCGTGATGCCCAGTTGCGCACCGGCCAGGATCAACGACAGTTGCTCGCCGGCACGGATCACCATGCGTGCACGTGACTTTCCGCTCTCGGCAAGAGCCTCGAGGCGGTCGCGGCGCGCGGAGATGATCGAGAATTCCGCGCCGACGAAGAATGCGTTGCCCGCCAATAACGCCACCGCCAGCACGATGGCCCCGATGTCGTTCACCGGTCGCGTCCCGTCGGCGCGTCGCGCTCGGTCGGTCGGTCGGGTGTGGGCGGGGCGTCGGATGCATCGTCGGTGATGGGCTGCACGGACACGACGTCGACGCGGCGGCCGTCCATCTCGGTCACTCTCGCCCGCCAGCGCTGGGCCGGGAACTCGTCGTCGAAATCATCGCTCTCGTCATCATCGGAATCGGATTCGACCACCGGCGTGCGGGCGGGCAGTTCGAGGGTGTCGCCCGCTTGCGGAACACGTCCGAGGACAAACATCACGAGGCCGCCGAGGGTGTCGTAGGAACCGTCGGGCGCGCGGTAACCGGTGGCGTCATACAACTCGTCGACACGCAGCAGCCCCGAGCACAGGAATCCGCCGTCCCCATCGGCCTGCACATCGGGGTGCTCGTTGTCGTGTTCGTCGGTGACGTCGCCGAGGATCTCCTCGATGAGGTCCTCGGTGGTCACGATCCCGGCAGTGCCGCCGTACTCGTCGATGACGACGCACAGTTCCATACCGTCTGCCCGGATGCGTTCCATCAAGGCGTCGCCGTCGAGAGTGACCGGTACCCGCCCGACCGCCCGGGCGAGGGCCGCGACAGTGGTCGTGGACTGTTGTTCGGGTGCGACGGTGAAGGCCTGCTTGATGTGCACGACGCCGATCAGTTCGTCGAGATCACCGTCGTCGACGACCGGGAACCGGGAGTGACCGGTGGCCGAGCACGCGATCACCAGATCGCGGACACTGGCATCCCGGTCGAGACATTCGACGGTGACGCGCGGAGTCATCAGATCCTCGGCGGTCAGTTCACCGAATCGCAGCGAACGATTGACCAGCGTTGCGGTGTCCTCGTCGATGGAGCCCTGCCGGGCCGAGTTGCGGACCAGCGACGCCAGCTCCTGCGGTGAACGTCCCGATCGGAGTTCCTCCGCCGGTTCGATGCCGAACCGGCGCACCACCCAGTTCGCCGAGCTGTTGAGACCGTTGATCACGTACCGGAAGGTCGCCGAGAAGATCGTCATCAGCCCCGCGGTCGCCCGCGCCACCGCGAGCGGATTGGCGATCGCGAGGTTCTTCGGGACGAGCTCGCCGAACACCATCGACAGCGAAGTGGCGATGATCAGCGACAACGCCAGCGCGACGCCCGACGCTGCCCCGGCACCGAGCCCCGCGGCCTTCAGGCCCGGCGTGATGAGCTGGGCGAGAACGGGTTCGGCGATGTAGCCGGTGACCAGTGTGGTGATCGTGATGCCGAGCTGCGCCCCGGACAACTGGAACGAGAGGGTGCGGTGGGCGCGCTGCACCATCCGCGACCGACGGTCACCGCGGGTGGCGACATCGGAATCGACCGCCGAACGTTCCAGCGCGGTGAGCGAGAACTCGGCGGCCACGAACAACGCGGTGCCGAGGGTCAGTGCGACGAAGCCGACGAGCCCGGCGACGTAGAGGACTGTCTGCACCCGGCGCTCACCACCCGCCCGGCAAGGGGCGGCCCTCCGCGAATCCGGCGGCCGACTGCACCCCGAGGACGACCCGGTCGTGCAGTTCGGTCAGGGTGCGCGCCCCGGTGTAGGTGGCCGTACTGCGTACGCCCGAGCAGATGTGGTCGATCAGGTCCTCGACGCTGGGCCGATCGGGGTCGATCGGGATCCGCGATGACGAGATGCCTTCTTCGAACAGGCTCTTGCGGGCCCGGTCGTACGAGTTGTCATCGGCCGAGCGGGCGACGACCGCGCGTTTGGATGCCATGCCGAAACTGACCTTGTATGCGCCGTGCGCGTCCTGCTGCAGATCACCGGGCGACTCATAGGTGCCGGCGAACCATGACCCGATCATCACGTTGGACGCACCAGCGGCCACCGCGAGGGCCACGTCACGCGGATGCCGGACGCCACCGTCGGCCCAGACGTGCGCACCGTGCTCGCGGGCGGCGGCGGCGCAGTCGGCCACCGCCGAGAACTGCGGACGACCGACACCGGTCATCATCCGCGTCGTGCACATCGCGCCGGGCCCGACCCCGACCTTGACGATGTCGGCGCCGGCGCGGATGAGGTCGATGGTGCCCTCGGCGGAGACCACGTTGCCTGCGACGATCGGCACGCCGAGGTCGACGGCGGCGACCGATTCGATGGCGGCGAGCATACGCTCCTGGTGTCCGTGAGCAGTATCGATGACCAACAGATCTGCCCCGGCCTTCACCAGGTCGGTCGCCTTGGCGGCCGCATCGCTGTTGATGCCGACCGCTGCGGCGATCCGTAGGTGACCGTCGGCGTCGACGTTGGGTCGGTAGACGCCGTGACGCAGAGCCGCGACCCGTGTCAGTACGCCGGCGAGTGTGCCGTCGGCGTGGGTCAGAACCGCCAGCTCCTGACGCAGTTCGGTCAACGCATCGAATACCTCGCGGGGCGGGGTGTGCACCGGCAACGTGACCACCACCGGGGCCAGGATGTCGGCGACGCGGGCGAAGCGATCCACGTCGGCGCACGCGGCTTCGGTGACCAGACCCACCGGGACGTCATCGTCGACGACGACCGCCGCGCCGTGCGCACGCTTGGTCAGCAGCGCGAGGGCATCGGAGACCGAGTCCTCACGCGTCAACACGACCGGCGTGTCGGCCACCAGGTCGCGCGACTTGACGAAGGCGATCGAACGGGTGGCCGCCGCCAACGGGAGATCCTGCGGCAGCACCGCGAGTCCGCCTCGGCGCGCGAGGGTTTCGGCCATCCGTTTTCCCGACACCGCGGTCATGTTCGCCGACACGATCGGAACGGTGGTGCCCGACCCGTCGTGTGTGCTCAGGTCGACGTCGAAGCGCGACGTCACGTCGGAACGGTTCGGGACGACGAACACATCGTCATAGGTGAGATCGTGGGTCAGGTGATGACCGGAGAGGAATTGCATCGGAGTGCTCGAGCCCTTTCTACTGCTCCACCTCGCTGCGGTCGCCGCCCCACAGCGTGTGAAAGGTGCCCGGCTTGTCGATGCGCTGATAGGTGTGTGCGCCGAAGTAGTCGCGCAGGCCCTGGGTGAGGGCGGCAGGCAGCCGTTCGCTGCGCAGGGCGTCGTAGTACGACAGCGACGACGAGAACGCCGGTGCCGGTACGCCGACGGTGGCCGCGATCGCCACTACCCGCCGCCAGGCGTCGATCCCGGATTCGACGGCTTCCCGGAAGTAGGGAGCCAACAGCAGACTCGGCAGGTCCGGGTTGTCGGCGTAGGCCTCGCGGATGCGGTTGAGGAACTGCGCGCGGATGATGCACCCGCCACGCCAGATGGTGGCCAGCGATCCGGGATCGACGTCCCATCCGTACTCTTTGCTGCCCGCCGCGATCTGATCGAATCCCTGGGCGTAGGCGACGACCTTGGATGCGTAGAGCGCTGCGCGGATGTCGTCGATGAAGGCGGCCTTGTCGCTCGGAGCCGCACCCGGCGAACCGCCGGCCAGTCCCCGGGCCTCGGCACGCTGGTCGGTGGCGCTGGACAGGGCGCGGGCGAACACGGCCTCGGCGATACCGGTCGTCGGGATACCCAGATCGAGTGCCGACTTGACCGTCCACCGGCCGGTGCCCTTCTGGCCCGCTGCGTCGACGATGACGTCGACGAGCGGCTTGCCGGTGTCGGCGTCCACCTGCGCGAGAACCTGCGCGGTGATCTCGACCAGGTAGCTCTCGAGGTCTCCGGTGTTCCAGCCGGAGAAGACATTGCCGATCTCGGCGACCGGCAGGTCGAGCACCCGGCGCATCAGGTCATAGGCTTCGCCGATGAGTTGCATGTCGGCGTATTCGATGCCGTTGTGGACCATTTTCACGAAGTGCCCACTGCCATCCGGGCCGATATGGGTGCAGCACGGTTCGCCATCGACGTGGGCCGAGATCGACTCCAGCAACGGGCCGAGTGACTTGTAGGACTCGGCCGGCCCGCCGGGCATGATCGACGGGCCGTTGAGGGCGCCCTCCTCGCCGCCGGAGATCCCGGCGCCGACGAAGTGGAGCCCGCGTTCGGCCATTGCCTTCTCGCGGCGGATCGTGTCGGTGTACAGCGAGTTACCGCCGTCGATGATGATGTCGCCGGTCTCCATGGCGTCGGCCAGTTCGTTGATGACCGCATCGGTGGCGTCGCCGGCCTTCACCATGATCAGCACCCGGCGTGGTTTCTCGAGTGCGTCGATGAACTCGGCGATGGTCTCGGTTCGGATGAACGAACCCTCGCTGCCGTGGTTCTCGATCAGGGCGTCGGTCTTGGCGATGCTGCGGTTGTGCAGCGCGACGGTGTATCCGTGGTGCGCGAAGTTGCGGGCGATGTTGGAACCCATGACGGCGAGACCGGTGACACCGATCTGAGCCTTGGCAGCTGGGGAGGTGGCGGGGTTGGTCATTGCTCCAGCCTATGGGTTCATGGCTGCGACGGTGTGTCGCCGGGTGCCCATGTCATCGTCGACACGAGTCGAGCGCCGATCTGCCGACGACGCGGGGCCGCGACGGGCGATGATCAGGCGCAAATTTCAGCGGTGTGCAGTGAGGAGGCGGCTGATCTCGGTGAGCCACGGGATCGCGACCGCCAGTGTGGGCACCGCGAGAATGGCGATCGCCGCGGCATAAGCGGCCATCGCCAGAAACGGGGTCGGCCGGTCGTGGCATAGGCGGTTCACGCGGGTCAGGGTGGTCGGGCCACCCACCGCCATCGCCCCACGCGGCGCGACCGCATCGGCGCACGCGACGAGCGCGCGGCCCAGCGTGGTCGGCGCGGTCGCGCGGACGGCCTGATCGTCGGCGAGCGCCTCCACGAGCAGTTTGACCGCGTCGAGCGCCGAACTGCTGCGGACGAACCGTGGGAACGCCTCGTGCAACGCGATGAAGGCCTCGAGAACGAGGTCGTGTCGGGCACGTAGGTGCGCTCGTTCGTGGGCGATGACGGCGATCAGCTCGTCGCGGGTCAGGCGGGAGACGACGCCCTCGGAGAGCACCACGCGTTGACGTAGCCCGGGCAGGCAATAGGCGAGGGGCTCACTCACGTCGAGCATGCGGATGTCGCGGGCGAAGAGCGGATGTGTGTGATCGGATCGATCGCAGGCGTCGAGGATATCGATCAACTGACGGTGGTTGGCGCGCCGTGCACGGGTACGTACCCCGACCCGCACCACGGTGAACAGCAGCCGCGCCCCGATCAGCAGCGTCAGCGCGAACACCGCCACATAGACCGACCACAGCGGCGCACCGAGTCGCTCGATTTCATGGAGCGGATGGGTGGTCGGGGCTCCATCGGCCCCGGGCGCGAGGAGGTTGGCGGCGATGGCGAGCCCGCAACTGAATGCCGACAGCACGGCGGCCAGAGCTATGGCCTGCCACAGGGTCATGGCCGCGCGGGGGGCGCGGATCGGCCAGGAGGCACGAGAGAGGATATCCGGCACCGGGCCGACCAACAGCAACGTCAGGATGCCGAAAAGAAGGGCGGTCATCGTTGGCTGTCCTCGCGGTTGGGCCGATCAGGCTGTTTCAGGTGAATCTAACCGGTTTCGTGGGGCGCTCGTGCGGCTTCGAGCTCATCGAGCGCCAGACGCAGTGCTGCGGCCTCGTCCGCACCGACGCGCCCGACAAACGACACCAGCGCCGCGTGTCGCGATCCGGAGGCGTCGGCTTCGCTGAGCGCATCGACCATCAGGGAGGCGACGAGATCTTCACGCGGGTGCGTGGGCACGTACTTGTGGGCCCGATCCTCGCGGATCTGGGTGACCAGGTTCTTTTTCGCCAGACGTTGCAAGACGGTCATCACCGTCGTGTAGGCCAGGGACCGGTTCTCCGACAACGACTCGTGGACCTGGCGCACCGTCTGTGGGGTAGGAGTGCTCCACAGGGTGTCCATGACCGCCCGTTCGAGGTCTCCCAATCCGTTCATCTTTCGCATTTTACTGTTACTTCTCCTCGATGCCGCATCCGACTTGTCGGTGCTTCTGCTGTGTCGCCTCGACGTCGGCTGTTGTGTGGTGTGACGTGCAGCTTCCCCGCGGTATTCCCCAACGCTTGACACTGGCGGTAAGGCTAGCCTACATTAACTCCCGTTGGGCCGCGTGAGAGTCCTGAGGGCTGCAGAGACCCCCGGCCCACACCGCGGTAGGCCCCACACGTCAACGAGGTGTGGGGCCTACCGGTTCCTGTAAGGCATTTTTGCCCCTTCCGATCCGATGTCGTTCCCATGCGGACACCGTCCGTGCCGCCTCGGCGAACCGGGCATGACACGCTTGTCACCATGACGAGCAATGACGAATTCGTGAAGGCGACAGGCAAGATCGGCCTCGACGGCGCGCTGGGCACCGTGATCGAGACCGTGACGATCGACGGATTGGTCGCCACGCTGGAGATCGGGCCGAAACACCATCAGCCCTTCGGCATCGTCCACGGAGGCGTGTACTGCGCCGTCGCCGAGAGCGCGGCCAGCATGAGCGGCTACCACTGGCTGCAGGAAACCGGCATCGGCGGCACCGCGGTCGGGGTCAACAACAACACCGACTTCCTCCGCTCGATCAGCGCCGGCACCATCACCGCCCGCACCAGTCCCATTCATCGCGGCCGGCGTCAGCAGCTGTGGGCGGTCGAGATGTTCGACGACGCCGACCGCCTGGTCGCACGCAGCCAGGTGCGGCTGCAGAACATCGAACTGCCCGACGGCGAGCGGCAGTGACCGGCGGCATCGCCGACGAGGTTCGCGCCCGCATCGACGATGTGCTCGAGCCGGTCGACACCGACCTCGATCGCTGGTTTCCCGGTGACCGTGACGAGTCGCAGCCCGTTCACACCGTCTATGTCAGTGCCGCCGACGTCGATGTCGATACCCCTCGGAAGTGGTCGGCGGTTGCGCTGGAACTCGAGGCCACGGCCCCGGCAGTCGCCGATCTCGCCGACGCGAACGTGCGCGAGATCACCCGGCACCGGCTCGCCACCACTCCGATCGAGGATCTGCGCATAGATCTCGAAGACGGATACGGATGGCGTGGCGACGTTCGGGAGGACGCCGACGCCCGGCGGGCCGGCACGATCCTCGCCCGGTGGGCGGCCGAGCGGACCTGGGCCCCGCGATTCGCCGGGGTCCGGGCGAAAGGGCTCGGGGCACGTGAGCGGGGACGCGGGATCCGCACCTTGGAACTCGTCCTCGACGCGGCCGGCGGCGTCCCGCCGGGGTTCGTCATCACTGTGCCCAAGTTGCGTGACGTCCGCCAGGTCGACGCCATCAATGTGCTGTGTGCGGAATTCGAGCGGATCCACGGGCTCGCCGAGGGCGCGCTGCGCGTCGAGCTGCAGATCGAGATCCCCCAGGCAATTCTCGGTCCGGACGGCCGCGCGACGCTCGCGCAGGCCATCCACCGCGGCGCGCCGCGCATCGTCGGGCTGCACTACGGCACCTATGACTACAGCGCGGCCTGTGGCATCGTGTCCGCGCAGCAATCGCTCGAACACCCCGTCGCCGACCATGCGAAGGCCGTGATGCAGGTCGCCGCTGCGCAAACCGGCGTGTGGATCAGCGACGGGTCGACCCAGGTGATGCCCACCGGCAGTCCCCACCAGATCGACGCCGCCCTGCGTCGGCACCATCGGCTGGTCACGCGATCGCTCGAACGCGGCTTCTATCAGGGTTGGGATATGCATCCGGGGCATCTGGTCACCCGCTGGCTGGCCGTCACCGGTTTCTATCGGACGGCGATGCCGGCCGCCGCCGCGCGCCTGCAGGCCTATTTCGAGCGGCGCAGCGGTGACGTCGTCGACGAGCCGGCGACCGCGATGTCCTTGGCTCTGGTCATCCGACGCGGCCTGGCCGCGGGCGCGTTCACCGCCGACGAGGTGACCGATCTCGCACCCCTGTGCACGGTGCAGCGGCTCGCCGAACTGGCCGCAGGCGGCGGTGCGCTGACGCCCGACTGAGCGCCGCACTCGCTCGCCGCGCCGAGTGCCCCGAGTCGTGGCAGGATGACGGAGCCGACGCGCACCAGGGTTGCGCCGAGGTGAATTCGAATCGAACAGTGAAGCCCACACGGGGAAGTGAGGGGACCGGTGCGACTGTCGCCGCATGAGCAGGAACGGCTGCTGATCTCGTACGCCGCCGAGCTGGCCCGCCGCCGCAAAGGGCGCGGCCTGCGGCTCAATCATCCCGAGTCGGTCGCGATCATCACCGATCACGTCCTCGAGGGCGCGCGGGATGGCCGGTCGGTCGCCGAACTGATGGCGAGCGGACGCGAGGTCCTGAGCCGAGACGACGTCATGGATGGCGTGCCGGAGATGCTGCATGACGTGCAGATCGAGGCGACCTTCCCGGACGGCACCAAGCTGGTCACCGTGCACAACCCGATCGGCTGATCTCGCCGGTCGGGTACTCATCAGACAGGGACGCACATAAATGTCGGAGAAGATCTCGGCGCTGGTGCCGGGCGAGGTGATCGTCGCGGACGGCACCATAGAACTCAACGCGGGTGCCGATACCGTCACTCTCGGCGTCGTCAATCGCGGCGACCGGCCGGTCCAGGTAGGTAGTCACGTCCACTTCCTGCAGGCCAACCCGGCATTGGACTTCGACCGTGCCCGCGCGCGCGGACGACGTCTCGACATCCCGGCCGGAACAGCGGTGCGCTTCGAGCCGGGCATCGAGATGACGGTTTCGCTCGTCCCGCTCGGCGGCACTCGCGAGGTACACGGGATCTCGCTCGACGCACCCGGGAGGATCGACTAGATGGCCACGCTGGGGCGCGATCGCTACGCACAACTCTTCGGACCCACCACCGGTGACCTGATCCGGCTGGCCGACACCGACCTTCTCATCGAGGTCACCGAGGACCGCAGCGGCGGACCGGGTTCGGCCGGTGACGAGGCGGTCTTCGGTGGCGGGAAGGTCATCCGCGAATCGATGGGGCAGAGCCGCGCGACCCGGGCCGACGGCGCGCCGGACACCGTCATCACCGGTGTGGTGATCCTCGATCATTGGGGAATCATCAAGGCCGACATCGGTATTCGAGACGGCCGGATCGTGGCGATGGGCAAGGCCGGCAATCCTGACACGATGGACGGGGTGCATCCCGACCTGGTGATCGGGGCGTCGACGGAGATCATCGCGGGAAACGGCAAGATCCTCACCGCCGGCGGCATCGACTGTCACGTCCACTTCATCTGTCCGCAGATCATGGACGAGGCGCTGGGCAACGGGATCACCACTCTGGTCGGTGGTGGCACCGGGCCGGCCGAGGGCTCCAAGGCCACGACGGTCACCCCGGGCGCCTGGCATCTCGCGTCGATGCTCGCCGCCACCGATCACTGGCCCATGAACATCGCCCTGCTGGGCAAGGGCAACACCGTCAGTGCCGAGGCGATGCGCGAGCAGGTCCGTGCCGGCGCATCGGGTTTCAAGCTGCACGAGGACTGGGGGAGTACCCCGGCGGCGATCGACGCCTGTCTGCGCGTCGCCGACGAGACCGGGGTGCAGGTCGCCCTGCATTCCGACACGCTCAACGAGGCCGGCTTCGTCGAGTCGACGCTGGGCGCCATCGCGGGACGCAGCATCCACGCCTATCACACCGAAGGCGCGGGCGGCGGGCACGCGCCGGACATCATCACGGTGGCCGCCGCGGCCAACGTGCTGCCCAGTTCGACCAACCCGACGCGCCCGCACACCGTCAACACCCTCGACGAACATCTCGACATGTTGATGGTGTGCCATCACCTCAATCCGACGGTGCCCGAGGATCTCGCCTTCGCCGAGAGCCGCATCCGGCCGTCGACGATCGCCGCCGAAGACCTCCTCCACGACCTCGGCGCGATCTCGATGATCGGCTCGGACGCCCAGGCGATGGGCCGCATCGGCGAGGTGGTGCTGCGGACCTGGCAGACCGCGCACGTGATGAAGCGCAAACGTGGGTCGCTCGCCGGCGATGGCCGGGCCGACAACAACCGGGCGCAGCGCTACATCGCCAAATACACGATCTGCCCGGCCGTCGCGCACGGCTTCGACGACGAGATCGGTTCGGTCGAGGTCGGCAAGCTCGCCGACCTCGTGCTCTGGAACCCCGCGTTCTTCGGCGTGAAGCCCGATCTGGTCATCAAGGGCGGTGCAATCGCCTGGGCGCAGATGGGCGACGCGAATGCGTCCATCCCGACGCCACAGCCGGTCCTGCCGCGGCCGATGTTCGGTGCGGCCGCACCGACGGCTGCGGACACCTCGATCACCTTCGTCGCGCCGGGCTGCGACGAGAATCTCGCCGAACGCATCGGCATCCGGCGGCGCCTGGCTCCGGTCAAGAACACCCGTTCGGTGGGCAAGGCGGACATGCCGCGCAATGACGCCACGCCGAGCATCGAAGTGGACCCCGACACGTTCACCGTTCGGGTCGACGGCGAGGTGTGGGACGCCGAGCCGGTTGCGGAATTGCCGATGGCGCAACGCTATTTCCTTTTCTGAGTTGCCGGTGATCATCGACTCCTGGTCTTCCGATTCCGGCCCGCTCGGCGCGGGCTCCGGCCGGCCGTCGTCGCCACTGGCGATGATGCTGGCATTGGCCGACTCACGCTTGCCGGTGGGCGGTCACGTCCATTCCGGGGGCGTCGAGCAGGCCATCGCCGACGGCTTCGTCCGAAGTGTCGGCGATCTCGCCGCATTCCTGCACCGTCGGTTGACCACCACCGGACTCGTGTCGGCGTCGATCGCGGCGGCGGTCGCCGACGGCGCGCTCGACGTGCCGACCGCCCAGATCGAGACCGATGCACGTACCCCGTCGTCGGCGGTCCGCAAGGCGTCCCTCGCACAGGGGCGCGGCATGGTCCGCCTGGCCCGGCGGATGTGGCCCGGCGCCGACTGGTCCGGCCACCGGCCGGCCACCCATCTACCGGTGATCAGCGGGTCGGTCGGCCGCGTGTCGGCACTGTCGGGGTTTCATACCGCACTCGTCCTCGTCTACACGACCGTCAGCGGCTCGGCCACCGCCGGGCAGCGCCTGCTGGCGCTCGATCCGGCCGACGTCGCGCTGATGATCGTCGACCTCGGGGCCGAATGCGAGGCCGTCGCCGCGCAGGCCGCCACCGGGCTCGCCGACCTGTCCGACCCGATTCTCGATGTCTTCGCCGAACGGCACGAGACCCGCCCGATGCCCCTGTTCATGAGTTGAATGTTCACGCGCTGAACCGGATTCGCTCGGCCGCCGGCCGAACGATCGCCCGTCACATCACCACCAGAGAGGATCGCCCATGCCCCCGCATCTGATCGACGGAGAACCACACGACCACGGCCTCGAGCGCCCGCGTCGGCACCGGGAACCAGGTGAGCCACTGCGTATCGGCATCGGCGGTCCGGTCGGTTCCGGTAAGACCGCGCTCGTCGCCGCCCTGTGCAGGCAACTGCGCGAGGAGTTGTCGGTGGCGGTGTTGACCAACGACATCTACACCACCGAGGACGCCGACTTCCTGCGCCGGCACGCCGTGCTGCCCGACGAACGCATCACCGCGGTGCAGACCGGCGGTTGCCCGCACACCGCGATCCGCGACGACATCACCGCCAATCTCGATGCCATCGACGACCTGATCGCGGCCAATCCGCCGCTGGATCTGATCCTCGTCGAATCCGGTGGCGACAACCTGACCGCCACCTTCTCCACCGGACTGATCGACGTCCAGATCTTCGTCATCGATGTCGCCGGCGGTGACAAGGTGCCCCGCAAGGGCGGTCCGGGGGTGACCTTCTCGGATCTGCTCGTCATCAACAAGACCGACCTCGCGCCGCGGGTCGGTGCCGATCTCGGTGTGATGCGAAGCGACGCGGAGAAGGTACGCGAGGGCCGTCCGACCGCGATGATCTCGCTGACCGACGACCCGGCTGCCACCGACGTACTCGCCTGGGTGCGTGGACATCTCGCGCAGGCCGCCACGGTCGGCGGATAGGTGCACACCGAGGTCGAGATCGTCGCCGAGGCGCGGCGCTCGCCACGGATTCGATGTACCGGCGGACTGGCGGTGCGTCAGACGGGTGCGGCTTCGGCGCATCTCGTCGGTACCGCCGCCACGCCCCTCGGTGGTGACCACATCGAGGTGCTGGTGCGGCTCGGCCCGGGTGCCGCCCTCGACCTGGGTTCGGTGGCCGCCACCATCGCACTGCCCGCGGCCGATCGGGTCGACTCGACGTCGCACTGGCGGATCGAGGTCGGCGCCGGCGCACGGCTGCGCCTCGATCCCCAGCCGACGGTGATCGCCGGCGGCGCGGATCACCAGTCCGTCATCGAGGTGTACGCCGATGCCGACGCGATGATCGATCTGCACGAGCACATCCAGATCGGGCGCTCCGCGTCGCACCACCCCGACGACGCGACCGGGCGGTGGCACGGCCGATTGCACGTCGACGTCGACGACCGTCCGATCCTGCGGCACGGTCTGGCGCTGGGCAGCGGATCCGCCTCGGCTGCAGTCGGATTGACGACGATCACCAGTGTTTTCCGCTATCCGGACACCCGCCCGGCCGTGGTCGACGCCACCCATTTTGCTGCTCGACTGGCGTTGGCCGGTGACGCAACGCTGACCACGTCACTCAGCGAAGGTCTCGCGCAGGGACGGGCCCGTTGCGATGCCCTTGAGGTGGCCACGCTCATCGACCACCAGCGATCTCGACAGACGACAGCACCCGCCGACTCGCGCAGCGATACCGGCGGGTGCTGGAGGTAGCGGCGCGATCAGCTCGCGGCGGTGTCGTCGGCCCCGGCGGAGGCCGCCTCGACTTCCTCGACCGGCTTCTTCTCCAGGGCCGATAGTGCACCGATCGCGGTACGGGCATATACCTGCTGCTCGGTCACCGCGAGCTGCGAGCGACCGCGCGTGGTGAACGCGAAGAACCAGTTGATCAAGGTGTTCAGCCGGTTGCGGAACCCGACGAGGTACACCAGGTGCAGTGCAAGCCAGCCCAGCCACGCGAAGTAGCCCTCGGTTTCGAACTTCTTCTTGGTTCCCGGGATCGGCACCTGCATCACGGCACTGAAGCGGGAGATGGTGGCCATCGACCCCTTGTCGAAGTAGCTGAACGGCTTGCGCTGATCCGGCGTCTGGCCCTTGAGCTCGGCCTTGATCGCATCGGCAGCGTACCGGCCGCCCTGGATCGCACCCTGTGCGACGCCTGGCACCCCGTCGACCGCCATCATGTCGCCGACGACGAAGACATCCGGGTTACCCGGAATGGTGAGGTCGGCTCGCACCTTGACCCGGCCCGCGCGGTCGAGTTCGACGCCGGATTGTTCGGCGAGCTGTTTGCCCAATGGGCTGGCCTGCACCCCTGCCGACCACACCTTGCACTGGGATTCGATCCGGCGGGTGGTGCCGTCCTTCTCCTTCACGACGAGTCCGTCGTAGTCGACGTCGACGACCATCGCGTTGAGCTGGATCTCGACGCCCATCTTCTCCAGCCGCGCCGCGGCCTTGCGGCCGAGGTTCTCTCCGAACGGGGGCAGCACCGCCGGTGCCGCATCGAGGAGGATCACCCGTGCCTCGGTGGGATCGATGTTGCGGAAGGCGCCCTTGAGGGTCTTGTCGCTCATCTCCGTGATCTGGCCGGCCAACTCCACGCCGGTCGGTCCGGCGCCCACGACCACGAAGGTCAGGAGCTTGGCGCGTTCGGCGGGATCGTCGGACAACTCGGCCTGCTCGAACGCCCCCAGGATGCGCCCGCGCAACTCCAGCGCGTGGTCGATGGTCTTCATGCCCGGCGCATATTCGGCGAAGTGGTCGTTGCCGAAGTAGGACTGGTCGGCGCCGGCGGCGATGATGAGCTTGTCGTAAGGGGTGACGGTGACGCGCTCCAACAGTCGCGATGTCACGGTCTTGGCCGTCAGGTCGATCTCGAAGACATCACCCATGAGCACCTTGGTGTTGTGCTGCTTGCGGAGCACCACGCGGGTCGCCGGGGCGATCTCGCCTTCGGCGACGATTCCGGTGGCGACCTGATAGAGCATCGGCTGGAACAAGTGATGAGTCGTCTTGGCGAGGAGCGTGACGTCGACGTCCGCCTTCGCGAGGCGCTGGGCTGCGAAGAGACCACCGAAGCCGGAGCCGATGATGACGACGTGAGGACGTGCCGAAGTCGGGGTGGGACTGCTCATCCGAGAACGTCTCCTACTCGATTGTGGTGATGCCCGATGGTGGACATGAGCGCTCGGTTGTTGCCGGGCGCTACTTGCCATCGTGTACGAACGCGGTCACGTGCGCACGGTTTCCCACGGTAGTCCTCGTCGATGGATCGGTCGCGGCGAGGCGTCACTCACCGACGCGGGTCGCGGCGCGATCCGCGCGGCGGCCGAGGTTGTCAGGCGGTGAGATCGGTCGACGACGGCCAGACGGCGTTGCGCCGCTGCCAGTCCTCGCGCAACAAGTCGTATTCGACCTCGCCGAATCCGTGCGGGTCGTACTCGTCGCCCACGTGTATGCCACAGACGCGCATGCCGAGCTTCTCCATGACGCGCCGAGACGCGGTGTGGGTGGATGTGGCGCTGGCGAACAGGCGCTGCGCCGCGAGATCGGTGAACGCACGGTCGGTGACGATGCGGGCCGCCTCGGTGGCAAGACCCCGGCCCCAATATTCGCGACGCAATCGGTAGCTGAGTTCGAGTTCGGGCCGGCTGGAATGCCGCGGTGCCCGCAGGGACACCCAGCCGAGGAAGGCTCCGTAGCGGCGGTCGATCACCGTCCACATCCCGCCCCGCCCGGTGCGCAACTCGGTCTGGGCCCGCGGTACCACCCAGTCCTCGATGGTGCTGCGCGGAGTTGCATCACCGCTGCTGACGAAGCGCATCACGAGTGGATCGCTGTCGAGGCGCACCAGGTCGTCGATGTCATCGCGCTCGACCGGGCGCAACAGCATCCGCGACGTCTCAATGATCACCCGGTCCCCAATGCCCTCATGCGTGCTTCCCCGATGTGTGCTGGTGGACTCCCGCGACCGGTGCACAATCGGCACGCACGGCAGGGTCCGCTCGGGACACGAGTGTACTGACTCGGTTGGTCCTCCGTCGTCATTTGCGGGTGTGTCGCGGCGGACCCGCCGGCGTGTTCGGCGCAGTGTGCGATGTCGGCGAAACCGGCCCGGCCGTTTCCGTCGGTGGGCCCCGCTAGGCTGCCTCTTGTGGCCATCGATACACCGCCGGGCGACTCCCGGCCCGCCGAGCCGGCAGCAGGGCCGGGCGCGCCCCTTGAGATCGAGCTCCAATTGCGTTGGGGTGACATGGATCTCAACGCTCATGTGAACAACGTCCAGGTCTCCAGGCTGTTCGAGGAGGGGCGTGTGCGGGCGTTCAGTCAATGGTTCGCCGGGGGGATCGATCGGCTCCCCGTGGTGGTGGTACGGCAAGACGTCGAGTTCCGCGCACCTCTGTACTACAGCCTCGAGCCGGTGGTGGTCCGGCAGGCGATCACCCGGGTCGGCACCAGTTCGTACACCATCGGTGCCACCATCACCGCTGCCGACGGCACACTGTGCGCCCTGGCCCGCACCACGCTGGTGGCGGTCGACCCGACGACCAACCGGCCCACCGCCATCCCACAGTCCGCGCGCGACATCCTCGAAACCAACCGGGCCGATATCCCGGAACTACGCCCGCAGAACTGACGGGGTCACACTCGCTATGCTTGCGCTCCACCGTGCCGAACGCACCGACGTCCTCGCCGACGCACTCGCCGAGGTGTTGACCACCCCGCTGTCGGATCCCATGGCCACCGAACTCGTGGCAGTACCCGCCCGCGGCGTCGAGCGCTGGTTGTCGCAGCGGTTGGCGAGTCGGTTGGGGACCTCGGCGGCCCGCGGTGACGGCATCGCCGCCAACATCGGGTTCTGTTCACCGAACGCACTGACCGACATGGTCGTCGATGCGATCGGCGGTGTGGAAACCGCGACCACCCCTGCCGAGCACTGGCGCTCCGACGGATTGGGCTGGCCGGTGCTGGCGGTGCTCGACGATCTCGTCACCGACCCGCAGATGCGAATGCTCGCGCGGCATATCGGTGCACTGGACGAATCCGACGACGGACGGGCCGGACGCCGCTATGCCACCGCTCGCCACATCGCCGATCTCTTCGAGCGCTACGCACGCCGGCGTCCGGGCATGCTCGCCGACTGGGCCGCGGGAGGGTCGGAGGACGGGGCAGGCGGGTCGTTGCCTGTCGACATGTCGTGGCAACCGAGATTCTGGCGCGAGGTGCGTCACCGGATCGGCAGTCCGCATCCGGTGGAACGGATGGGTGCCGTGTGTGATGCGATACGCGCCGATCCGCAGGCGGTCGACCTGCCGGACCGGGTGTCGATCTTCGGGCCGACCCGCGTCAACGAGACCTTCCGTCAGGTGGCTGCGGCGCTGGCGGTCCACCGTGACGTCCACCTCTTCGTTCCCCATCCCGGGCCGGCACTGTGGCGGGCGGTCGCCGGCGCTGGTGCCCCCGACGATGGCCGGCGGAGTTCGTGGCGTGCGCCATCGTTGCGAAATCCCTTGTTGGCCGGCCTTTCCCACGATGTCCAAGAATTGCAACTGACCGTCGCGCCGCTGGTGGATCGAGACATCCACCATGCGGCGTCCGACGGCCCCGCGACGACCGTGCTGGCGGCGGTACAGGCCGGAATCCGCGACGACGTCGATCCGCGTGCGCACCGCGGCACCTGTACCGCCGACGATTCGATCGAGATCCACGCGTGTCATGGCCCCGAACGCCAGGTGGAGGCATTGCGCGATCGGGTTCTGCACCTGTTCAGCGCCGACCCGACACTGCAGCCACGCGACGTGATCGTCATGTGCCCCGACGTGGAGACCTTCGCCCCGTTGATCCGCGGCGCCTTCGGGCAGAGCGGACTCGACCATCCCGCGGCCGCTCTGCGCGTGCGGCTCGCCGACCGCGGCCTGCGCCACCTCAACCCGGTGCTCGACGTGGTGGCCACCGTGGTCGAACTCGGCGCCGCGCGGGTCACCGCCGGTGAGGTCGTCGACCTCCTCGCCCTCGAGCCGGTCCGCCGGCGCTTCGCAATGTCCGACGACGACCTGGAATGGGTGCGGGAGTGGTTGTCGCGCAGTGGAATCCGGTGGGGGATCGACGACACGCAGCGAGCGCGATTCCAACTGTCCGGGTTTCCGCAGGGGACATTCGATGCCGGCCTGGACCGGATCGCGCTCGGTGTGGTCGCCGAGGAGGACGACGGCGAATGGCTCGGCACCGCGCTGCCGCTGGAGGGTGTGGAGAGCACTCAGATCGACCTCGCCGGCCGGCTGATCGAATTCGTCGATCGGCTCTCCTCGCTGCTGACCCGACTCACCGCCACCGCGCCTGCGGCCGAGTGGACCGACACGCTCATCGCCGTCGTCGAGGATCTCACCGACATCGCTCCCGGGGAGGAATGGCAGGTGGCGCAGGCTCGCCGAGCGATCACCGAGGCACTGTCGCCCACCACTGGGGACGCCGAGCGCGGGCAGAGCGATCCGGCCGCCACACTGCGGCTTTCGGACGTCCGTGACCTCGTCGCCATGATGATCGCCGGCCGGCCGACCCGAGCCAACTTTCGCACCGGTGAACTGACGGTGTGCACCCTGGTGCCGATGCGGTCGGTGCCACACCGGGTGATCGTGCTGCTCGGTATCGACGCCGACGCGTTCCCCCGCGCCCTGCGCGTGGACGGCGACGATATCCTCGGCCGCGTCCCCATGCTCGGCGAACGCAATCCCCGTGCCGAGGACCGGCAACTGTTCCTCGACGCGCTGACGGCGGCGCAGGAGAATCTGCTCGTGTTCTACACCGGTGCCGATCCGGTGTCGGGCAGTCGGGTACCACCTGCGGTGGTGATCAGCGAACTCGCCGAGACGGTCGCCACCCTGTGCGCGATGCCATCCGACGACGTGATCTGCCGCCACACGCTGCACGGGTTCGACGCCCGCAACTTCGAACCGGGGGCGTTCCGCGGCATCGCCGAACCGTTCAGTTTCGATCAGGGGTTGCTCGCCGGCGCACGTGCCCTGCGCGGGACGACGCGACCGGCCGCCCGGATCGCCGACAGCCACCTCGAAGGTCGTCGCGGCACCCATTTCGAGGAGTCCACCGACGACGTCGAATTATCTTCGCTCGTCGCTTTTTTCGCGAATCCGATCGAAGGATTCGTCCGGCAGCGACTCGGCGCCCGGATGCCTGAGGACGAGCGTGGCGACGACGACCGCCTCGATGTCGCACTCGCCGGTATCGACGAGTGGGCGATCGGCGACCGACTGTTGACCCGGACACTGGCGGGTGCCGATCTGCGTGACTGCCAGATGGCCGAGTTGCGGCGCGGCACATTGCCGCCTGCCGAGTTCGGGCGGCGGGAGCTGACCCGGATCTCGCGGCAGGTGGCCGCGGTCCACGAGGTCGCGGCCGGGTTGCGTCAGGGCGATCCGGCGACCCGCGACTTCGTCCTCGATCTGCCCGGCGGGACACGTCTGCACGGCAGCGTCGGCGGCGTGTTCGGCAACGGCATCGTCGAGGCCACCTACTCCAAAGTGCGGGCCAAACAACGTCTGGCCGCATGGATCCGGCTCGTCGCGGTCGCCGCCGCGCACCGGTGTGGTGCCGTCGGCGGGGCGGCCGTCGACTCCATCACGATCGTCGGCCGCGCCGACCGGAAGGCACCCGGCATCACCGCGGTTCGGCTCGCGGCGCCCGACGACCCGCTGGCCACGCTCGCCGACCTCGTCGCCATCCGTCGGCTCGGCCTGCAGATCGTCCTGCCGCTGCCGCTCGATCCGGGGGCCGCCTACGGAATCAAACGCGCCGGGGGCAGTTCGGACTCCATCGCCCTGGTCGCAGCCGAAACCCGGTTTGCGTCGATGTTCGGCGCACAGAACGATCCCTATCTGCGCCTGGTCTACGGCGGCGACGTGACGACAACGGTCGCCTTCGACGAACTGACCCGGTTACGGGTGCCCGACGACCCGGTGTGGGGGCAGGTCGGTATGTCCGCGGGGGAGCCGGTGTTCACCACCCTCGCCGGGCGGATCTGGGAGCCGATCGTCGCCCATGAGGAGATCCGATGACCTTCCCGGCAACCGGCGTCGCCCGCGGCCGGCTCGATGCACCACGTCCCTTCGACCTCACCGAACCGCTCGACGAGCACACCACCGTCCTGGAGGCGAGTGCGGGCACCGGCAAGACCTACGCCATCGTCGGTATCGCCGCGCGGCACATCGCCGAGGGCCTGCCGATCGACAAACTGCTCCTGGTCACCTTCAGTCGCTCGGCGACCGCCGAACTCCGCGAACGGATGCGCGAGCGACTCACCGGACTGCTCACCGCCATCGACACCTCGACGCGCGGGGAGGTGCCTTCCGACGCCGACGAACTCGTCACACTCCTCCTGACCGGTGCCGCCGAGGAGATCGCGCTTCGCCGGGACCGGCTGGCACGCGCCCTGTCGGACTTCGATGCCTCGACCATCGCGACCACGCACACCTTCTGCAACCGGATGCTCGAAGCCCTCGGGTTCCTCGGCGAGCGGGAGTTGATCTACGAGATCGTCGAGGACGTCGACGATCTCGTCGAACAAACCGCTCTCGATCTCTATCTGCGGGGCTTCGCCCGCGACCCGGAGGACCCGGTGTTCACCTTCGACGACGCGGTGATCATCGCGAAGGAAGCCGTTCGAAACCCGGCTGTCGACCTGGTTCCGGCCGATACCGGGGCCGGTGCGGCCGCGCACCCGGCCGATCTGGTCGCCACCCGACGGGTCAACTTCTGCGGACTCGTCCGCAAGCTCGTGGAGGAGCGAAAGCGTGAGTCGCGGCTGCGTACCTATGACGATCTGCAGATGATCCTGTACGCCATCGTCACCGACGGGCAGATCGGCGCCGACGCGTGTGCACGCATCCGCGACACCTTCGAATTGATCCTCGTCGACGAATTCCAGGACACCGACCCCTTCCAGTGGGAGATCCTGCGGCGCTGCTTCCACGGTCACCGGCGGCTGGTCCTGGTCGGCGATCCCAAACAGTCGATCTATGCCTTCCGGGGTGCGGAGATCCTCAGCTACCTCGACGCGGTTCGCGTCGCGCAGCAGCGTCTGGCCCTCGACACGAACCGGCGTTCGGACGCCGACCTCGTCGACGCACTCTTCCGGGTGTACGGCGGGGCCAATCTGGGCAACGATCAGATCACCGTGCACGAGGTCACGGCGCAGCGGGCCCAGAGCCGCCTCGCAGCCGCGGACGGCACGGCGGTTCCCTCGTTGCGGCTGCGGTGGTTCACCCACGGTGACTTCCCGGTCACCATGCGCAACAGCGCATTCGCGTCGGTCAACGATGTGCGGGAATCGGTCATCGCCGACGTCGCCGCCGACATCGCCGCACTGCTCTCCTCGCGCACGCAGATCACGACCGATGCGGGTGCCCGGGCCGTCCATCCCGGTGACATCGCGATCCTGGTGTCGGCGAATCGCACCATCGAGCCGCTGCAGAATGCGCTGGCCACCCACGGCATCGGTTCGGTGGTGGGTACCGGAACCAGCGTCTTCGCCACGATGAGTGCCCAGCACTGGTTGTGGCTGATCCGGGCGATCGAGTCGCCGTCGCGGACCGACCGCGTGGCGCTGGCGGCGATGACGCCGCTCGTCGGCTGGACCGCCGCCGGACTGGCCGCCGCCGCCGAGTCCGAACTCACCGAGCTCGCCGCTCGATTCGGCGATCTGGCAAGGGTTTTCGACGAGGGCGGATTTGCCGCGATGGCGCAGCGCCTACTTACCGACAACGGCGTCGCCGGGCGGGTGCTGGCGCAGGAGGACGGCGAACGCAGGCTCACCGATCTGCTGCAGGTGTCGACGGTGTGCAATCGCCATGTCGTCGAGAACGATTGCGGGCTCACCACGCTGGGGGAGTGGCTGGCCGACCGGATCGGCGACGAATCGTTGTGGCGCCGTTCCGAAGAACAGACGCGCAGGCTCGACCGCGACACCCAGGTCGTACAGATCATGACCGTGCACGCGAGTAAGGGTCTGCAGTTCCCGATCGTCTACGTGCCCTTCGGCTGGGACGGTGCGCGTAACTCCAGGCCGAAGACCTTCCGGTACCACGACGAGGACGGGCGCCGTCATGTCGACGTCGGTGGGGTGGATACGACCGGACGCCCGGAACGCCTGCGCCGCAGCGTCGCCGAGGATGCCGGCGAGGATCTGCGCAAGTTCTACGTGGCCTTGACGCGCGCGGGCTCACAGGTGGTCATGTGGTGGGCGCCGTCGCGCGGCACCAGCGAATCGGCTCTGCACCGCCTGCTGTTCGGGCATCCGGCCGGGTACATGGCCCCGGGTACCGACGTCGGCGAATCGGTACGGGTACCCGATCCGGACGAATGCGCGAGCCGGCTACAGCAACTCGGCGCGGGTTCCGACACGATCAGTGTGGAGTCGGCGGGCGGCCTCGTTCCGGGCCGCTGGGAATCCGGGGACGCCGGGCCGGTGCAGGCAGAGTTGGCAGCGGCGGTGTTCACCGGGCGGATCGACCGCGGTTGGCGCCGCACGTCATACTCGGCGATCGTGGCCGGTGCCGGCCACGCCATGGCGGGCCCGCTCACCTCGGGCAGCGAACCCGAGCCCGAGGCGCAAGCCGTCGACGACGAGCCCGCAGACAGCGGTGACCCGGCACCGGTCGGTCCGGCCGCGGGGGCGGCATCTGCGGAGGACGGCACGCCGTCGCCGATGAACGGCATGCCGTTCGGTGCGGCTTTCGGCACGCTCGTACACGAGACGCTGGAGTATGTCGACACCTCCGCGCCCGACCGGGCCGCGCATGTCCGCGAACTCTGTGAACGGTCGGCGGCCCGGTATGCGCTCCCGGTGGATGTGGATGCACTGACCGGGGCGCTCGAGAAAGTGTTGACCACTCCGCTCGGATTCGGTGACCTGTGGGGAATCGGCCCGCGAGATCGGTTGGCCGAACTCGACTTCGAGATGCCGCTGGGCTCCGGTGGCGCGCCCCTCGAGCCCCACCGGGACGGTGCCACGCTGTCGGCGATCGGCGACCTGATGCGTGAACTGCTGCCGCTCGGCGATCCGCTGCGCCCGTACGCGCAGGTACTGACGTTGTTGCCGCCGCAGCGATTGCGCGGATTCCTCACCGGCAGCATCGATTCGGTGCTGCGGACCCCCGACGGCCGATACGTCGTCGTCGACTACAAGACCAACCGGCTGCGCCCGGGGGAGCTCGTGGTCGAGGACTTCTCGAACGAGGCCATGGCCGCGGAGATGATCCGCTCGCACTATCCGCTCCAGGCACTGCTGTATTCGGTTGCGTTGCATCGGTATCTGCGCTGGCGGCTGACCGGATACAACCCATCCCGGCATCTGGGGCCGGTGCAATATCACTTCGTCCGGGGCATGGCCGGGCCGGCGACGCCACCGGGTTGCGGCGTCTTCGAATGGTCGGTGCCGCCGGAACTGGTCATCGCCCTATCGGATCTGCTGGCGGAAGGACAACGATGACCACCACGCCACCCTCGGCGATCGCTGCCGAGCCGCACGGGATCGCGGCGGCCGGACTGCTGCACCAGGCCATGGCGGCCGGGATACTCGACGCCGCCGACATCCACGTGGCCACCCGGCTGGTCGGCATGTGCGGGGAACCGGTGTCCGACACCGCTCAGCTGGTGACGGCGCTTGCCGTGCGCGCAGTGCGCCTCGGATCGACCTGCCTGGCGCCGCGTGACGTCGCAGAACCAATCGGCGACACCACCGATCCGGCGATGCCCGCGCTCACGCTGCCCTCGCCGGAGGCCATGATCACCGCGCTCCGGTCGAGCCCCCTGGTTCGGGGCGGCGCGGGCGGACCGCTGCGGCCGCTGGTCGTCGCCGACTCCGCGGACGGACCACTCGTGTACCTACGCAAGTACTTCCAGCAGGAACAGGTCATCCGCACCGTTCTCGCCGAGCGCTCCGAATCGGCGCCGGGCGCATCGGTCGAGGAGATCCTGCGCGCCGTCGACGACGTGTTCGCCGGCACCGCCGACGTCGCGCCGCGGCAGCGGCTGGCGACCGCGGTCGCCGCGACGCGCTGGACCTCGGTGCTGACCGGCGGCCCGGGAACGGGCAAGACCTACACGGTCGCCCGCATCCTCGCGGTGCTCGAACGGCTCGGCTCGGCGCGTCTGCATGTCGCCGTGTGTGCGCCGACCGGGCGGGCCGTTGCGCAACTGCAGGCCTCGCTCGACGGTATGCGGCGGGCACTCGGGACCGGCACGGGCACCGGCGCGCACGGTGACGTCGCCGCCCCATCGGTCCATGCGGTGACCGTCCACGGACTGCTGGGATGGCGTCCGGGTTCGCGGCCCCGCTACGGCCGCACCAATCGGTTGCCGCACGACGTGGTCGTGGTCGACGAGACGTCGATGCTCTCGGTGACCGCGATGAGTCACCTACTCGAGGCGGTACGTCCGGACGCGCGACTGATCCTCGTCGGCGACCCGCATCAACTCGCCTCCGTGGAGGCCGGTGCGGTCCTCGCCGACCTCGTCGAACGCGAACCGAGTGGCACCGCACTCGACGCGGTGACCGCCGGCCTCGCCGACGAGTCTGGCATCACCGTCGCCGAGCGGCCACGCCTGGCCGACGGCATCGTCGAGCTGACCCGCAACTTCCGCAATCGGGATGGCATCGCCGCCGTGGCCACCGCGGTCAACGCCGGCGACGCCGACGGAGTCCTCGAACTCATCGGGTCGGGCGACTTCGACGACGTCACGCTGGTCGACGCCGACGAGCCCGCGATCCGAGACGACATCGTCGCCTGGGGCACGGCCTTGTGGTCGGCGGCGCGCACCGCCGATGCGCAGGGCGCGTTGCGAATTCTCGACTCCCATCGGGTGCTGTGTGCGCACCGGGAGGGGCAGTGGGGTGTGCAGGGCTGGTCGCGCCAGATCACTGAGTGGCTCAACGATGTGCCTGGGCATCCGGTCGTGAATGTCGAGGCGGCGATCCCGGCGCCCGGCGTACCGATTCTGGTGACCGCGAACGATCGGCAGAACAAGGTGTTCAACGGTGACTGCGGGGTGGCGGTCGCTCTGCTGTCGGAACAGTCCGCCCCGTCCGCCGGCGAAGGGGAACCGGCGTTGACCGTCGCCTTCCGGCGCAGTGAGTTCAGCGATCCGGTGTTCATCCCGCCGGCTCGACTCGCGGACACGATGTGGGCGTATGCGATGACCATCCATCGTAGTCAGGGCAGTCAGTTCGACGCGGTGACCGTTGTCCTGCCACCGGCCGATTCGCCGCTGCTGACGCGAGAGTTGCTCTACACCGCCATCACCCGCGCGAAGACGCGGGTACGGATTGTCGGCAGCCCGGAGACGTTGCGTGCCGCGGTCGGACGCCGCGTGCACCGGGCGAGTGGGTTGCGCTCGGCACTCGCCAACCCGCCGACATGGTAGGACCATACGCGTGGAAGTGATTGCTACACAACGAGTGTCAAAGCTCGCAGCCACCATGGACGAGGTCACGTCGGATGTAGCATTCGGTGCCGAACAGTCGGTCGAGGCGTTGAGTGGGCAGTGCCATCAGCTTGGCGATCATGTGGCTGCGCTCGACTTCCGAGCGATGTGCGGCCACGGCGGCGGCCTTGCGCTTCACCCACGCCGACACGTCGAGCTCCAGATCGATGTCCGACGGCGGTGTTCCGGGCAGTGCGTAGCGGGAGATGGTCGGAAAGAAGTCGTCGGCGACGTCCTCGACCATCCAGTCGGCGATGGTCGACATATACACCGAGCGCACCCGCCACGCCGGGCCGGTGCTGCGGTGCAGCATCGCGGCCCCGGCGGCGTCGGCAGCAGCGAGCGCCAGCCGATGTGCGTGCACATGATCACGGTGGCCATAGATCCCGACCGGATCGTAGGTGATCAAGACCTCCGGGCGTAGCCGGCGGATGTGGCCCACGAGCATCCGTACCTCGCTATCGAAGCTGACGTCGCAGAACTTACCGCTTCCCGGCGCCGACACCGGCACACCGTCGTCGGCGTACCCGAGCATGATCGGGTCTCTGGAGACCCCGAGCTCTTTGAGTGCATTGCACAGTTCGCGGTGCCGGGAGGTGCCCGTGGCCCACGTTGCGGTGACCACCGATACGTCTCCGCCGCGTTCGACGTGACGTGCGATCGTTCCGCCGGTCCACAGTGATTCGTCATCAGGATGGGCGTGCACGCACATCAGTCGAGGTACCGTCATCAGCGGTGACACCCTCCCTCGTCATTGGCAACAGCCCCGGTCCAGCGACGCTGTGAAGCCAGACGTGCACGGATGATTGCACCCTGTTCACCGTACTGTGTCGCCGTCTCGCTAAACTGCGACGTTGTTCCCTGACCCGAGTCCGTCGGCTGCGAGGTAGGGATATGTGATCAGTCATCCGTGGAGGTCGTCGATGAGTACCGCATCCGAAACCAGAGAATTCCAGGCCGAGACCCGGCAGCTTCTGGACCTGATGGTCCACTCGATTTACTCGAACAAGGACAGCTTCCTGCGCGAGTTGATCTCCAACGCGTCCGACGCGCTGGACAAGCTGCGGCTGGAGTCGTTGGTGAACAAGGATCTCGACGTCGACACGTCGGATCTGCACATCACCCTCGACGCACAGCAGCCCGGCGATGACGGCACCGGCCCGCGAACCCTGACCATCGCCGACAACGGGATCGGCATGACCCGTGACGACGTCGTCGAGCTCATCGGCACGCTCGCCAAGTCGGGTACCGCCGAATTGCGCAAGAAGCTCGCCGAGGCGAAGGACAGTTCGGCCACCGAGGAACTCATCGGGCAGTTCGGTATCGGCTTCTATTCGACGTTCATGGTCGCCGACACCGTCACCCTGGTGACCCGCAAGGCCGGTGAGACCTCCGGAACCCGCTGGTCGTCGACCGGTGACGGCACCTACACCATCGACGAGGTCGCCGACGCGCCACAGGGCACGTCGGTCACGTTGGCGCTCAAGCCGGTCGACACGGAGAACGATCTGCACGACTACACCGATCCGGCGACGCTGCGCTCGCTGGTCAAGAAGTACTCCGACTTCATCGGGTGGCCGATCCGGATGGACGTGGAGAAGACCACGACCACCCCGGCCGAGGAAGAGGGCGGCGAGCCCACCACGGTCACCACCGTCGAGCCCGAGACCATCAACTCGATGAAGGCGCTGTGGGCGCGTTCGCGTGACGAGGTCTCCGACGAGGAATACGAGGAGTTCTACCGGCACGTCTCCCACGCCTGGGACAAGCCGCTGGAGATCATCACCCTCAAAGCCGAGGGCACCTTCGAATACCAGGCGCTGCTGTTCATTCCGACGCAGGCACCGTTCGACCTGTTCATGCGGGAACGCAACGTCGGCATCCAGCTCTACGTCAAACGCGTGTTCATCATGGATGACTGCGAGGAGCTGATCCCCGAGTACCTCCGGTTCGTGAAGGGGGTCGTCGACGCGGCCGACCTGTCGCTGAACGTGTCCCGCGAGATCCTGCAGCAGGACCGGCAGATCCGTGCCATCCGCCGCCGCCTGACCAAGAAGATCATCTCGACCATCAGCGAGCTGCGGTCGGCTCGCGCGGAGGACTTCCAGACGTTCTGGTCGACCTTCGGTCGCGTCTTCAAAGAAGGTCTGGTCAACGATTTCGACAACCGCGACGCGATCCTCAAGGCTTCGGTGTTCGCGTCCACCGAGAGCGAGGAGGAGCTGACCTCGCTGGCCGACTACGTCGGCCGGATGCCGGAGAAGCAGGATTCGATCTACTACATGACCGGTGAGTCACGTCAGCAGATCGAGAGCTCCCCGCATCTGGAGGCATTCCGCGCCAAGGGAATCGAGGTCCTGATCCTCGCCGACCCGGTCGACGAGATGTGGGTCGGCGCCGGTCTGGAGTTCGAGGGCAAGCAGTTCCGTTCGGTCGCCAAGGGTGCGGTCGATCTCGACGAACTCGACGGCGAGAAGGAGTCGGAGGACTCCACCGACGACGCGAAGACCAAGGAGTTCGAGGGCCTGTTGTCGTGGCTGGGCGAGACGCTCTCCGACGACATCACCGAGGCCCGGCTGTCCAAGCGACTCACCGAGTCGGCCGCATGTCTCGTCGGCGATGACTTCTCGATGTCGCCGCAGTTGGAGAAGCTGTATCGAGCCTCCGGACAAGAGGTCCCCAAGACCAAGCGGGCACTCGAACTCAACGCTGATCACCCGCTGGTCGTCGGCCTCAACAAGGCGTTCGACGCCGCCGGGGATCACGATGGGCTGACCGAGAAGGCCAAGCTGGTCTATGGGATGGCGCTGATCGCCGAGGGCGGCGAACTCGACGACCCGGCAGCGTTCTCCCGCCTGCTCGCAGCCGAACTCACCGACTCCCTCGGAGGAGCATCACAGGCGTGAGCAAGGCCGCCACTGTAGGGCGGCGCCGGTCCACGAGTTGGTGGATCGCCGGCGCCGCCCTGCTGGTGGTGGGCGTGGTGAGTCTCGTTGTGACAATGGTGTTCACACGTGACTCCGGCTCGTCGGGCGCGCCGGGGACCCCGGTTGCCACCGTGCGTGCGTTTCTGGGTGCGGTCGCCGACGCGGACAGCCCTGGCGCGCTGCGCCTGATGTCGCCACCGCCGTCGGTCGAACTGTTGGGCCGTGACGCGTCTGCCCGACAGCACGCCGGCGCCGCGATCACCGATATCTCGGTACACGAGCGGGCGGCTCACACTTCCTCGGCAGTGTCGAACTCGACGGCCACCGCGGATACCGGGAGGGCCGAGGACGCAGCGCTGCTCGTCGACGCCGGTTTCCGCATCGGTGACCGCGCGGTGCACACGACGTACCGGGTTGTGCGGGCCGGCGATCGGTGGCTGGTGGCCGACGGGTTCGCCCGGGTCGAGATATCCGCGACGAGGATTCCCGGCCTGACCTTGCTCGGCCGCCCGACGACCGGAGCGCGCACCGTGTACGTTTTTCCGGGTCGGCTCGTTTGGGGCTCGGGCAATCGCTACCTGCGGGTGACAGATCGCTCGGACGTGACCGGTGGGAACGCACCGGTCACCCGCGTCACCCCCGCCGTCGCGCTGACCGACGCCGGGACGGCCGCGTCGGATGGGCCGTCCGCGGCTATCTGGACCGGTGCGCCGGCTCCGTGGAGGCCGATGCCTCGACCGACCGGCCCGGCTGCGTGCAGCGGCTGTACCGTTCGGCGGTCGTCTCGTCGGTCCGGTGGAGCGCGCCGGTCGGGCTCGACGACTTGGTGACCGACATCGATCAGGCCACCCCGACACAGGTGTCGATATTCGGCAGCGTCACCTGGCGGGCCCGCTACACCGCGACCTACGGCGGTTCCGCCGACGACGACGTGTCCCAACCGATGGTGGGTTCCGTCGACCTCGCGGCGCGACCGGTCCCGGTCTACTCACCCGATGGGTGAGTGTCTTCGGGGCGGTGGAACTACGAGGCCGCTTCCAGAGGCTCCGGCAGTGCCTCGCCACCCGGCGCGCCGGGTACAGCCACGACGTTGATGTCGTTGGCCCGAAACAGCGGCAGCAGCGGCACCCGCCGACGGACGGCCGCGTCGGTGATCATCGACGCCCAGCCGCGGTCGCGTGCGGTGAGACCATCCGAACCCGGACGGGTCAGCAGGCACGCCACCGACAGATCGTCTGTCGCGGATATCGTTTCGCCCAGGCGAAGCAACAGCATGTCCATCAGGTGCCGGTTCGGGGTGTCGGGGAGTGGCAGAGTGCTCAGTGCCGGGATCAGTTGCGTACCGCGCTCGACGAACACGAACCAGAGTGTCGGCTCACTGAATCCCAGCTCCCCCAACAGGGCGCGCCAACGTTCACGGAGTTCGGCGGCATCGTGGAACGGCAGCTTCGCGACCGCGGTCGGCGGGATCGGATCGCGGTCGGGTCGTCCGTCGTCGGGCACGCCGGGCGGGTTCGAGGTCGATGTGGCGGGGGTGCTGTGGTTTTCGTGGGTCATGGACAGATCCTGCGCGCCGGATGCGATGCAGCGGCCGGGCCCGTCCACAGGTGTGGATGGCGTGCTTGACCTTTCGGGGTGGGCAATCCACCATGTCGCGGTCGTTTGCCCGGGTGAGGTGGGTGGTGTCGTCGGAGCTGTCATGGACCGTGCCAGACTGAGAGCTATGGGACTGCTCACCCCCGTGGCCATCCGGGTTGGATCGATTTCGTGGATGCCCCGGTACTTGCCGCGAATCGTTCAGTGTGACAACGCGTTACGTAAGATCACTGGTGAACGGTACGGTCTGCTCGACATCGCCGGTCTACCGAGCACCACCGTGATCGTCGCGGGACGGCGCAGCGGGGTGGTACGTCGTACCCGGCTGCTGGCCGTGCCTCGCGCCGACGGTGCCTGGCTGATCGCCGGATCATATTTCGGCGGGACCGCCACCCCCCAATGGGTCTACAACCTGCGCGCCACCGACACCGCCGAGATCATCGACCACGGAGAGATCCGTCCTGTACGAGTGACAGAACTCCACGACACCGCGCGCGCCGGCGCCTGGCAGGAACTGCGGGCGGTGTGGCCGAACTTCGATCTCTACGAAATGCGAACCGATCGGGTGATCCCCGTCTTCGAGCTCACGCCCGAGGAGTAGACGCGTGGCGGTCACGACCCGCTGAAGCGGGGCTTGCGCTTCTCGAAAATGGCAGTGACGGCCTCGGTGAGGTCGTCACTCGGCAGGAACGCGGCGTTCCATGCGGCAACGTATCGCAGGCTGTCGGCCTGCGCGGCGTTGCGCGAATGGTCGAGGACCGATTTGATCCCCGCGACCACCAGCGGGGGATTGTCGGCGATCTCGCGTGCGGTTGCGCGAGCGATCTCCAACGCCCCCGCAGGTGTCGGCGCGACGTCGTTGACCAGTCCGATCCGTTCGGCGCGGGCCGCATCGATGTCTTTGCCGGTCAAAGCCAGTTCACGCAGATGGCCGTCGCCGATGATCCCGGGCAGGCGGGCAAGACTGCCCACGTCGGCGACCATCGCGACCCGTACCTCGCGCACGCTGAACTTGGCGTCGGCGCTGGCATACCGGATGTCGGCGGCGGTGATCAGGTCCACGCCGCCACCGATGCACCAACCGGTCACGGCCGCGATCACCGGCGTGCCACAGTCGGCGACGGCGGTGATCGACGCCTGCATTCGTCGGACCACGCCGTGGAAGTCGGTGCGCGCCTTGGCTTTGGCACCGTCGGCAAGAACCGGCGCGAGGTCACCGCCCATCGCCGCGAGATCGAGACCGTAGGAGAAGTGATCTCCCGATCCACGAAGGACGATCGCCCGGACGTCGTCGTCGGCGTCGAGCCCGGCGAAGAGCACCGGAAGCTCGGCCCAGAAATCCGGGCCCATCGCGTTGCCCTTGCCTGGACCGATCAGCGTCACCTCGGCGACATGGTCGGTGACCGAGACCTCGAAGGCCTTCCACTGTTCGTCACTCATGGATATGAGGCTACCGAGTGGCCATCTCGCATACGCATCGACTGCGGCTGTTACAACGGGGGGTGGCCATGCGTCGCCCGATCGGCGCGGAGAACGGAGTTCAAAACGTCATGAGCGGCTACTTTCTGGAGGACCTCGGTCCCGACGAGTTGCGCGAACGGACCCAGGTGGCCCAGACCCTCGCGGCCGAGGTGCGAGCCCTGATCTCGGCGACGGTGCTCACCGAGGTGGAGGCCGATGCGGCCGCCGAAGCCGTCCGGCACATCGAGGCCGCCACCGAGATCTTGCGGGCGGTTCGCCTCGACGAGGACTCCTTCGGTGCCCGGTTCACCCGCGACGGCGCCAAGCGGACGTGGGGGAATGCCGTCATCGGGACGCGCAACCCGGTGGCCCCGCCGGTGGTGCTGAACCATGACGGCGAGCTCACGTGGTCGGAATTCGAATTGGGGCCGGCCTATGAGGGGCCCGCCGGACTGGTACACGGCGGAATTCTGGCGGCGATCCTCGATCAGATCCTCGGCTCGGCCGCCGACCACTCCGGGCATCCCGGTATGACGGGCACGCTGACCATCCGTTATCGGCAAGGCACCAAGCTGGGCAAGGTTCGCGCCGAGGCGTGGCTGGATCGGGTCGAAGGAGTCAAATCCATTGCGGCCGGGCGGATCATGACCGAGGAGGGGATCACCGCGGAGGCCGAGGGCATCTTCATCCTGCCGCGGTGGGCGCGCGAGACCGACGCCGCCGAGAAGCTCCGGAAGTCTCTCGGTGATGGTTGACCCTCGGGGACCGGTGACGCGCGGAGGCCGGTGGTGACCGCCCATGCGGGAGCCGGGGTGGGCAAGAACGGTCAAGCACAAGAGGGCATGCGCGGCCGATACTGGATGCCATGACGACATGGGCGATCCGATGACGGTTCCGGGCGATCGCGACCGGGTTCGTGAACTCCTCGACGCGGTACTCGACGACGGCAACACGTCATTGGCCGGGATGGCCGCGAGCGTGCATGCCTCGGAGTTCCACTTCAACAGGCAGGTGAGCCGCTTTGCGGGGGAGTCTCCGGTGGCGATGCGCCGGCGGGTGATGCTCGAGCGGGCGGCCTGGTACCTGCGGCGCGGTCACCGCGTCACCGACGTCGCCTTTGATTCCGGCTACGAGAGTGTCGAGGGATTCAGCCGGGCCTTCGCCCGCGCATACGGACATCCGCCGAGTGCGGCCGGAGACGACCCGGGACGCGGACACTGGCTACCTGCACCCAACGGAATCCACTTCCATTCGCCCACCGGGTTATACGTGGAGGGTTCGGCGTCGAGTGCAGATACTGCCGGCAATGTGGTGGCGTTGATGGTGCGCCATGACCTCGACGACACCGCTGTTCTCCTGGATGCCGCCAAGCAGCTCGATCGGGCGGATTATTCGCGGATCCGATTGCCCGGCAACCGGATCGTCCGCTGGCCGGAATCCGACGATTCCGTCGAGCATGTGCTGATCCATCTCGTCACCGACAAGGTCCCGTGGCTGACGGCCATCGAGGGCAGCGACATGCCCGAGACCGAAACGGGCGACCTGGATTCGCTGGTGGCGCTTCATCATCAGGTTGCGGGACGATGGTTGTCGCTGATTCGCGACATCGACCGGCGCGGAACGTGGTCGGACCGCGTGATCGATGCGATCTGTGATCCGCCCCAATCCTTTTTGCTGTCCGAAATCGTCTCACATGTAATGACTTTCGCAGCGCACCGCCGGATGCTGTTGCGGATGATGCTCGTCGACGCCGGCCTCGACATGTCGGCGCCCGAACATGACCCTGACCTGATCATCTGGCACCGCAGACATTCTGGAGGATTGTGATGACCGACTCGACGCGCTGGCGGTACTACACCGCGATGACACTCGACGGGTATCTCGCTGACGACCATGACGACCTGAGCTGGTTGCTGAGCCAGCCGATCGACGAGAACGGCCCGATGAATCATTCCGACTTCATCGGCGACATCGGTGCCATCGTGATGGGAGCCACCACGTACCAGTGGCTATTGGAGAACGAACTGGGGCTATTGGAGAACGAACTGGGGCTATTGGAGAACGAACTGGGGCTATTGGACAACGAGTTGGCACAGGGGCGCCCGTGGCCGTATACGGTACCGACCTTTCTGTTCACCCATCGCGCTCTCGACCCGGTGTCCGCGACGATTCGCGTGGTATCCGGCGACCCGTCGTCCCTGCGGGCGGACATCGACGACGCTGCGGCCGGTAAAGACGTGTGGATCGTCGGGGGAGGTGGTCTCGCCGCCCAATTCGCCAGAGCAGGCATGCTCGACGAGATCATCGTGTCGATCGCTCCGGTCACCCTCGGCAGCGGACGCCCCCTGTTCACCGAAGCCTTCGACCTGACGCTGGTCGACTACGCCCGGAATGAAGCATTCCTCTGCGCCCGTTACGAAGTCGTCGGTCCCCGCGATCCGGTTCGGTGACTTCGGCTCGGGGTCGTACTGAGTCCGGGGCCGCGCCCTATGAAGTTCTCAAACAACAGTTGCGGTCCCGGCGGGCCGGGTGCGGGGGTCGGGAAGTCTTGTGGGTAGGCCTGTTTCAGGCGGCCAGTGTGGTCAGGCAGCGCTGTCGAGGCGTAGGGTGCGTCGGTTGTAGGCAGGTAGTGGTCGTCGTTTCGGGTCGACCGTGGCGGGCGGGATGAGCCACGGATGCCGGTCGAACCCCATCACCACATCCCAGCCTCGATCGTGGACGTCGTGGTGGCATGCCGTGCACAGCAGGCAGCCGTTGTCCAGGTCGGTGGCCCCACCGTCGGCCCAATGCCGCAAATGGTGCGACTGGGTGCGCGAGGCGGGTGCACCGCATTTGATGCAGCATTCGTCGCGGAGGATGAACGCTTTGCGTTGGGCGTTGGTGAACAATCGTTTACGGCGTCCGAGTTGTAGGGGTGTTTGTTCGTCGTCGAGGATGGCGACGGTCAGTTGGGCGTCACACGTCAATGTGGTGGCGAGTTGGTCGGTGACCGGCC